>CAZQFO010000253.1:0-1504 GCA_964592695.1 uncultured Candidatus Peribacteria bacterium | reverse complement strand
TTAAGACATTCTCTTATACTCAACACTTTCCAGCACACGAAAAAAGGAATTACCCTCAATATTGGAAGATTGATTTCTTACTTCTTAATATTCACTTGACGCAAAACAACCTTTGTCTACAATCCACCAGATTTAATTCAAAACATCATGTCCCGTGTCTGTCAGCTTCTCGGCAAAAAAACCATTAGCGGAAACAATCGTCCGTTTTCTATGAAGGCAACGAAACGAACGTTTCGTCCGAATTTATTTACGAAAAGGGTTTTTAATCCTTACACTGGTAAGGTAGAGAAGATGAAACTCTCTGCAAAAGCGATTCGAACGCTCAAAAAATGGATGAGGGAAATTGAAGCTGAATTTCCAGCAGAAAATGCTTCTGTCCAAGGAGGAGAAAATGTAAAAGGACGTGTTAAGAAAGAGAAATTGACTCCAAAGCAGAAAAAAGAGATTAAAGCAGCGGCGGAAGCTGCAACACTGGGAAAAGGGAAAACTCAGGAGGGTATTGGGAAAGAAGAAAAAGCAGAGAAGAGTGATAAAGAGAAGAAAGAAAAAAAGAAGAAAGAAGATATCTAGATTTTGTTTGTGCTAGAAATTCCTCTACTGCTCTTGTACAGATGTTGAACAATAGCCTAACGGCGAAAGATTGAAATCTAAGATTTCAGAAATGCTAATCTATTAGTACAACTCCTTAGTAGTTGCAATACTGCTGCATTTACAGGGTTTACGAAGAAGATTGAAATTCCGATATACGAACGAAATCTGATATTCTATTTTTTTGATGTTATGGATTGTTTGTGTCTCCCTTTGAAAAAGGGAGAGGTCATATAAAATGAAAATCGTAATACTTGAGAACATTCGATCCCTCCACAATGTTGGATCAATTTTTCGTACGGCAGATGGTGCTGGGTGGGATCGGGTGTATTGTTGTGGATATACCGGAACGCCGCCGGATCGGCGGATTGAGAAGGTTTCGTTAGGAGCGGAAGATTATATTGAATGGGAAAAATCAAAGTCTGCAGCAGGCTTATGTAAACAGTTGAAAACTGATGGGTTTGAGGTTATTTGTCTGGAGCAGACAGATGATGCGGAGAATTTATTTGAAGCAGATATTTCGTCTAAAAAAATTGCATTAGTGCTTGGAAATGAGGTGGATGGGGTTTCGGATGAAGTGTTGAAAATAGCAGATCGGCATTTGGAGATTCCTATGTTTGGGGAGAAGAGTTCGTTAAATGTGTCTGTGGCAGCAGGTATTGCTTTATTTGGATTAAAATGTTTGTGACAAAGTGGTTGGGTATGAAGATTTATAGAACATGATCGCTACGTGGAATTAAAAAATGCACCATCTTTGTTGCACTACGACGTGACAAGTAATCAGGGTTGTTCAACGCTAAGGGATTTAGAAAAAAATCATTTTTCTATTTTCCGATACATAAATATTTAGGAATAAAAATCGTAACTATTCAGCTATTGACTTCATGAAAATCAAGCAAAGGTCTCAATAAAGCAA
>CAZQFO010000252.1:0-1512 GCA_964592695.1 uncultured Candidatus Peribacteria bacterium | reverse complement strand
TTAGATTTCAAAAACGCATTCTTTAGCCAAAAATCGAAAGATTTTTTTAAAATTTGTCCCTAGGTTGATTTTTCTAGAATTTTTTCATTAATATTGAGAAGTGATAGAATGTGTTTTTGGTTATCATTTAATTTTGTAATCCTGACTTCTTGATGAGAACTATCTCCAAAAGAAAGTACGCAAAGTTTTACCATTTTGAGTTCCTCCATGGCATCATCAAAACTGATCTTATTATTCGTTGTTTTCTTTTGCTCTCGAAGCCAAGGCCATAAAGCCTGTTCCATTTCTCGGATCACTGCATAAGAAAACATGCCCAAAAATGCATGCGATCGAGTCGTTTCTTCTTTCGTATGAAAGATTGGTCGAATATTGAGCTGGGTCGTCTTCATATCTCGAAAAGCATGCTCTACCTCTTGCAATTGTTTGTAAGCATCTCTTACTTCTTCTTTCGTTAATAGATCTTCTTTTACGATTGTCTCAAATACGTACTTTCCATCAAATTTTGTGAGTTCATCATAAGCTAGTGCATCATACGTAACCTGAAAAGATTCTTCTTCTTTTGCTCCGTTTATGGTTACGGTATATACTTTTTGCATCTGATATTTTTTTTGTGCGTTTGTTATGCGGTATTCCCAGGCTTTAATCTCTTTAGCTGTTAGTTCAACTTTCAGTTTTTTGTTCTTATCTCCACTGGCTATTCGTTCTCGATTTGTTTCGCATTGAGCTTTCTTTTTCTCAAATGATCTTTGTACGGCTAATAACTCTAATTCGAATTTTTGTTTCTTATTTTCTCGTGTGGCTTTTTTTTCTCGCTCTAATGTCGGATTTACGCACAAAACATATCGTTTTCCCTCTTTTTCTACTTCTACCAGATCTTTGTCAAACAAGCTCATCTGTATCGTTCCTTCTGTCTCTAATTTTCGTATTTCCGACGTGGTTAATCCACTGATATAACTAATCCCTTCACTACTCCCTTTTTCTTGATTTTCCATTTCTTCTAAATTGTATCGAATTTTCATTCCTCGGTCTCCCACTAAAATTATATCCTGAGCTCCAAATTCTTGTCTAATGGATTGGAGTTGCGAGGATACAGTTGTTTCATCTTTAGTGTTTCCTTTAAATACGTCTATTTTCATCGGAAATCCCTCTTTATCTGTTATGAGACCTGTGGTTATTATTTTTTTGCCTTGTTTCTTATCTCGATTATATCCAAAGCAAGCGAGCTCATTTTGAGCCCCTTCGAAATAGAAGCTCGTAATATCGTAAAGAAAGATAGTTTCTAGACGTTTCTTGTTGTAAGTTTGCCATTTTCGTTGAATTTTTTCTTGTGCATTATTGATATCGAATTGAGTGGCATATAGATCTTTTTCGCTTAGTTTTTCTAATTCTTCCTTAGTGAATCCTAATTCTATTGCAATTACATCATTTCTTTTGATCCAGTTTACAATACCTAATTTGCTTCCACGTGTTACGATTTTTCCGAGAATCATAAGAAGGGCGTACTTGCTTTGT
>CAZQFO010000251.1:0-1542 GCA_964592695.1 uncultured Candidatus Peribacteria bacterium | reverse complement strand
CTAGTTTTTGCAGTGTTGATTGAAATTTCTAGAATTTCAAACCTTCCCTTTTAGGTATCCTCCCAAAATTTCAGTGTAACGCCTTCACATGAAATGCGGGAAACTGCATAAACACTGGATGAAGAAATTGGATTTTTAGGATTTACATTGGAATTTTGGGAGGATACCCTTTTAGGGTAATGTTCTTTTGTTAAACCCTAAGATCCGAGTCAAAGAACATGGAATCCCAGTTATCCGACATCAAAGATGAGTCTAACACAGATAAATGCCTGCTTTTAGCTGATATGTAAAAGAACAAAATTGCTAAGGCTTTATATACTACAAAATCCCTTTTGTCAATATTTGTTTTGGTAATTTTACAACTTGGGTTAAGACATTCTCTTATACTCAACACTTCCCAGCACACGAAAAAAGGAATTACCCGTCATCCTGAGGAATAAAAGACTTGAACAAGTTGTCATTGGTGCAGATGAAGGATCTTATTGGGGAGTTAACCAGGGCTGTTCAATGCTAGGAAGTAATAATTCTAAAAGCCTCTTTTTCCGGCACTTCATCAGTCTTCGCTCTATGAGCTTCGACCGACAGGCGAGGTTGAGCGAGGTACGAGCGAAACCTCGGGAAAAGTGCCATTGATGCCGAAGATTACACTTGATTTGCAGTTCTTTCTTTTAGAGGCATCTATTGCACAAAGTTAGCGTTGAACAGCCCTGGGGAGTTAACCTATCCGAAAACTGATTGAATAGATGTTGTTATTTAATTCCAGAATAATCGACCTTTAAAGCTGATAAATCCCCATGAAGATCCTTCGTCTTTCTATTTATTATTCTATTTTGTTAGAGCTCCTCAGGATGACGTGTGTAAGGTTACTTATTTTGAAAGATTTTGAATAAAGTATTTCATATTTTGATGGCTAGATTAAAAAAAGTACGTCTCTAGGCCTGTGGAGAGAATGTACTAGAGTTTCTCTAAAAAAATACCGTCATCCCGAATGACGGAACATCTTCAAATGAACATTGATGACATGAGGGATCTTCTTTATAAATTTTACACTATCTTCCTCAACCCATTTTTCCACACACCTTTCCATTCACTCAACCCTTCATCAAACATCATTTTCTCACCAATATTGAGAATCAAACGCTGATCTTCAGACGTTTGTCCAATTTTAATCGCCAGATCCCCACATAGATTCTCCACGGCTTTCGGTTGATCTGTCGCAACTATTGCCCCAGGAGACTCATTAAAACAAAAACTTGGTACATCGACACTATCATCAATAGTTATCTTGGCACCCAAGGAAGATACAAAACAAGACTTTAAAATAGTAATAATAGCCCCTCCTCTCAGGATTGGATTAGCCGTATCAATGCTTCGACTAATGGCCAGTGTCCTCAGTATATCCGATAAGACTTGTATCTCCTCAAAATTTACCTCCGGTATACGTGTGTCATTTTTATCACAAACCTTCAAAAACTCCGACCCACCGAGTTGTTCGGTTCTTTTTCCAATCAAATAAATCGTTGCTCCAGATTTTTGAAAACC
>CAZQFO010000250.1:0-1548 GCA_964592695.1 uncultured Candidatus Peribacteria bacterium | reverse complement strand
TTGAGTTTTCGGAATTGATACTCAACGGTAGTAAAAGGTTTGTCGAAGTAGTTAGGGAATCCTCTAGTAACTCTGGAGATTTTGGAAATGGCTTCCGCTTAAAAGGATTTTTTGGGTTGAAAGATTTAAGGTCATAGGTAGAATGCAAGATGGGTCGATGTTTGGGAAGGATTATTTCACACTCCGGGATCGTCTAGCTGGTAGGACAACGGGTTCTGGTCCCGTCAACCTAGGTTCGAGTCCTAGTCCCGGAGCCAAATAGGATGACTACGTTGTAGCTCCTGCATCATCCCTTTCTCACAAAGGGTTTTTGGTGGTTCTAACCTAGTTGGAGCGTGGGATCGGAGGTTCTTGAAGTAAATATATGGATTATGCACTTCCAGAGAGAGTTCCGAGTCTTTTAGGATGAAGTTCGAACCAATTTCAGAAAAAATATATTTCTTCTCTTTGAGCGTTCCGTTTCTAAACCTTTCCATTATTCCACAAACGAAATCAAGCTCTTTTTCCGCATCGTTTAGATATTCATCTGATCTGCTTATGCACTTTACTCCAGTAAAAATCGAGAATTCCCTTTGACTGAGCCAAGTGTTTCCAAAAAAAAGTGGACCAGTGTGCGAATGTTCTTTTTTCGTTCCAGCAAAGAGTATAATTTCATATCACTGGAGCTATGTGCATAAGCAGATTCATCTGAATTCTCTTTCAAATTGTTTATTTGTTGCAGAAGTTCCTCTCGAGCTAATTCGAAGTCTTTCTTCTTGGGTTCATACTCTTCTGGGGATATTTCTTTGTCCAAACGCATTTCAAAAAGTTGATCGAGTCGCTTTTGTGATCGCTTATAGTTCTTTTGAAGCGTCTCTAACTGCTTGTCGTTTACATGGCTGTTTTCCTGATGGAGATACTTCATCCATTCTATTGCCCATTCCTCGAAGTCTGGATCAATTTCAATGTTTTTTAGATTGTCAGTAATCTGTTCCTCAAGAACTTCCTCTCTCACGTATTTCTGAGCACATTTACCCTTCTTTTTAGTGCAATGATAGTAAATGTACCAATTACCTTTTTTTATGACCTCAGAACTAATCTTGTGACCGCATTCTCTACAGGAATTCGGCTTTCTAGCTGTTAGTTGTACGTTACACTTAGGGCAGGCATATTTCACCTTTTCTTGAGCGGTGATAGCGCTACTGCATTCTCCACACTTCATAATTCCTGTGAAAGAAAAATCCCTTGATTCAGACTTTGGCTTTCCTTCTCGACCAAGTAATCTCTGAACTTTTTCAAATTCCTGCTGAGTGATCATCGGTTCGTGAGTTCCCCAATTTTCGTTCGTACCGTTTCGCACTTTCCCATAATAGAAAGGATTGATCAGAATCTGATACAAAGAAGAAGTAGCCAATTTCCCACCACCCTGTTTCTTTCTTTTGAAGGTTCGAAATCCCCAATCATCATTTGCAATCATGCATATCTGGCTGAGAGAGTAAACACCAGTCAGATACAACGGGTTTTAGATTTCAAAAACGCATTCTTTAGCCAAAAATCGAAAGATTTTTT
>CAZQFO010000249.1:0-1596 GCA_964592695.1 uncultured Candidatus Peribacteria bacterium | reverse complement strand
CCAAGGACGTTATTTCGTTTTTATTTTTCACCCCTTCTTGATATATTTTTCTATTGTATCCTCCCAAAATTCCAATGTAAATCCTAAAAATCCAATTTCTTCATCCAGTGTTTATGCAGTTTCCCGCATTTCATGTGAAGGCGTTACACTGAAATTTTGGGAGGATACATGAAAAACAACTATCAGGATAATCATAATAAAAAACAAATAGTCAAAAGTTTTAGGATCAATACCGTCAACTTTATAATTAAATTTCCTCATTCATTTTGGATGATATATTCAAAGTCTCCCTCACTTCCTCATAAAACTTCCCCGAAAGTGCTTTTTCAAGCTGTTCAATCCGCTTTCGATGAACCTCCTGCCGATTCGGAAACTGCCCCAATTTCTCCAACTCAAGCAACCTCTCCTTCCGCTCCTCCAACTCATTCCTAATCGTCTTTATCGCCGGACTATCCTTCAAAACAATCGGATATTTCAGCTTTTGATGTCCCTGAATAGTCGCATTAGCCGGAATAGCAGACGGAATTCCCGTAATCTTCGGCTTAAAAGTTTCCTCCTTCAAAATCTTCACCCAAATAGAACGACACCGATAATGCCGTGGAGGACTGTAATTGTAATATTCCTGAGAACCTGTTTTTACCATTTTTCCACACGCATTATTTGAATATCCACTTTGTCCCCTGCACCAAAAGACTTCTCCTTAAAAGTAAGGAGGGAAAAAGATCTGATTTGATTCAATGGATGTGTCATAGGGGAGAATGGTTATTTCTTTGCCTTGTTTGTGTTGAAGTTAAGATGGTGTTTTTAGAATTTGTCGTGTAGTTGCGGGTCGATGTCGAATTCGGCTTTGTCACACGAATCACTGATGGCTTTCATTCTTTCTTTTACGACTCCGAAGTGTTGTAGGTAGTGGTCTATGGCTTCTTTTTTGGGGACTCTGGTTCTGAATTTCCCCTCATCCGTGAGATTCATTTCGTTGGTGTTGTTCACTCGGCTTCGTTTTTCTTTGTGTTCTTTTATAAAATCTTTCGCCATATCCAACGCCCCAAGCATTTGTAATTCGTACGGTTGTCCTCCGAATTGGAGGTTCATATTTCCGTCTTTATCGACCCAAACGCTGAGAATAGCGTGTTTTTTCGGGTTGGGGGTGGTGTCGTCCATGATGTAAAAGTGGTGTTGTGGCGCTCCGTGAAGCGTTTGTTTGTTATTTTTTACACTGGAGCTTGAAAAAACGCCAGAGAAAATTATGGTGCGATTTTTATTAAAAGCTAAAAAGAAACCAATTGTCAGATGTTTTTAATTCCTTTGTTTACGCCTCGCAATCAATGTATTCGGTGTGGGACGAAGGAGTATGCCACGGCTAAATTTGTATTGATTTATGATTTTCTTTGATTTGGGTAATGTTCGTATACATCTTAATAAGTTGTGGTTCAATAGCTCTACGAGACTATTGAACCTGAGAAGTGAGAAAAAAAACGACAGCGAGTAGCTGCTAGTTTTTGCAGTGTTGATTGAAATTTCTAGAATTTCAAGCCTTCCCTTTTATTAACTCTTTTGGTTGACACGGACATAAAATGGGGCCCCCTCGTTTGCCAA
>CAZQFO010000248.1:0-1609 GCA_964592695.1 uncultured Candidatus Peribacteria bacterium | reverse complement strand
TATACGGTGACAAGATTAGTCGAACTCTATCTCCTGGAACAATTTTGATAAAGTGTACCCTCATTTTTCCAGAAACTCGGGCTTTTACCTGATGTTCCTCAAACCCTTCCGTTGATAAAAGGACTCTAAATCGGGATCCTGGCAATAATTCCACTACGACCCCTTCGACTTCAAAATTATCATCATTCGCCATATTTTCAAAAAAGCCGAGAAATTATAGTATCCGACTTGCGCTTGTCAAATTTTTATGAGACTTCTTTTGAGGGGGTATAAAAAATAAATAAAAAAAAAATCATTTGACAAAACTATAATCGCAATCATGAAGTACTTCATCACTGAGAAAATAAGAATTCATAATCCTAATAAGCAAGAAAAAATATATTAAAAAATTACTTGAAATTGTAATTGAAATATGATATAATACAAGGATTTACTTATAAAAGTAACATATTTACAAATGGAAAAACAGTCAACTACATCCATGATCCAAAAAATAAAAAACCGAGCTATTGATCTTGGAGCTTCCGATATATTTTTATTATCCAAAGCTTATCCCGCATGCAAAGTCCATGGAGAAATATTTTTTTTTGAGGATGAAGAAAAATTAACCAGCAAAGATATCGAAAGCTATTTACTGGATATAATGTCAGACGATGA
Source organism: uncultured Candidatus Peribacteria bacterium (assembly GCA_964592695.1). Classification (GTDB taxonomy): domain Bacteria; phylum Patescibacteriota; class Gracilibacteria; order UBA4473; family UBA4473; genus CAZQFO01. Next base: position 952 of record CAZQFO010000248.1, on the reverse strand, counting down.
GAAAAAGAGATTTTACGAAGACCTAGAACTAGATTTTTCATTAAAAGCACCTGGAAATTATCGATACAGGGTTAACGTAACACACCACATGAATGGGCTTAGTATTTCCTTTAGGGTTATTCCTCAAGAAATACCTGATTTCAAAGAACTTAATTTGCCCGTACAATTAAAGAAAATTATTGATTACAAATCTGGTCTAGTATTGGTTACTGGATCCATGGGGTCAGGGAAATCGACCACCATGGCATCCATCATGAATTTAATTAACAAAAAACATAAAAAAAGAATAATTACTATCGAAGATCCGATCGAATTCATTCACAAAGATGCTCAATCTATCATAGAACAGCGAGAGGTAGATGTAGACACTCATAGTTTTGCCAAATCTCTACAATCCGCACTGAGACAAGGGGCTGATGTACTGCTTGTTGGAGAACTTCGTGATTATGAATCAATTTCTCTAGCATTGACCGCTGCAGAAACAGGGGTATTAGTCATATCTTCAGCGCATACAAATGGTGCGGCTAATACATTAAATAGGCTTATAGATGTGTTTCCAGCAAACCAACAAAATCAGATCCAGTCACAGCTTTCTCAGACACTAAAAGCCGTAGTATGGCAAACGCTTCTTTCTCGTAAAGATAAAAAAGGTAGGATTGGTGCTTTTGAGATCTTGTTTCAGAATTATGCAGTGAGCAACTTAATCCGAGAAGGAAAATCTTATCAATTAAATTCCATTTTGGAAACAGGACAAAAAGATGGAATGTTTTCAATGAAGAAAATGCTAGAATACCTTATAGCAGAAGGGAAAATTGATCAAGCTACAGCCGATAAAGCTCTTCTAGAAAATTCACACTCAGACGACTAAGGAATAAAAATTAAATAGGCTAATCAAGTTCGCTCAACCCAAGTTCGACAATGATTTTGTCAAATTTGACAAAATTCAGGTTTT
>CAZQFO010000247.1:0-1633 GCA_964592695.1 uncultured Candidatus Peribacteria bacterium | reverse complement strand
CAGCTGCTCCCGGAGTTTGACAAGGTCGCGAAAATACGATAAAAAAAGTAGAACAAAACTCCATAAATCTAGATTTTCTAATAAAAATGGATTAATTTTTCAGATAATTTCCTTCAAAAATCAGCCAAAAAAGAGTCGAGGCACACCAAAAAATCCCTAATTAAAGGGGTTTAAAAAATGTTTCAACCTTCATTTTTATGGAGGATTATTGATTTTTAGAGACGGTCGTTCAAAACCATAATAAAGAGCCGCTAGAATATCATTCATGGAGTCCACGATTAAATTATTAAAAAGCGCTCGTATATCTTCCCACAAGGTCCGTTTGCTTCCCATGTTTTTCCAAGCCGCACGAAATAACGGACAAGCTGTCTGTTGTATCTGGTCAACGAGAAACGCCAACATCATCAATAACGCAAAAATGGTGGATAGGTTTTTGTATCCATGTCCAAAATTGTGCTCGAAATTGTATCCTTGGTTTTTAAGGGTATTAAAAGTTTCGTTCTCGATTTTCCATCGAGCACGAGCCCCTCTCATAATCTGATATACATTTTCTTTTGTGAGCGGTATGTCCGTTACCCACGAGAAGTGAAGGATTTTCCCTTTTTTTGTAATCTCCCAATATTCTATGAAATTCACTTTTAAATCTTTGTTTGATCCATTGAGAGGGACATTGTTTATAAATCTGAATTTGTGTGTCGATCCTTTGGCGTCTACTTCTTCATGCAACTCCACACTTCCACCAGATTCTTCTTTTTTAACATACTCAAATAAATATTTGTGATCGCCTTCCTTGGCTCCCAAAATAAATCGTATATCAAGCTCCTGAAGTGTCCTGATATGAGGCGCATTGGAGGCCAATCCATCCTCTACAAGAACTGTTTTTAGATGTGGATGATTGCGTCGAAATCGTTCTAGACATCGCTTGGAGGCATTCCTTTCACAATCATTTTTATTGTCCCCATCTTGTTTCATGATGGCTTCGGGGGCGAATGGAATTACCTCCTTTTGGTCGGGATGAACTAGGCACAATCCATAAAATTGATGGTGATAACATGTGATTTTACCAGTCTTCTTACTTTTCTTTTCCAAACAATTTTCACAATGAATCGTATTGGAACTAAAATAGCCTGTTCCGTCTCCGGATATTAGATAATATTCATCAAGGAAAAGAAACTTTATGAGTTCTTTCCCTCGTTGTAGTTCACTAAAAAGTCTTCCAAAGATGGAATAAAGGCGGTTTGGAGTTACTTTATCCAAAACCTCTCTCATCCGTGTATCGGAAGGAACGTTTTCTATTTTGTAGATTTTTCTAAGATTCCGATTGTTATCTTTTCTTTCATCAAATGACAATAACGAGGGAAACTTCAATGCAAATATTGCCAATCCTGACATCAAACAGTCGCTCAAACTGATTTGTGGATTGTTTTTCCTGTGATCCTTAATTTTTCCAAATTCTTCTTTTAAAATTCCGATCAAATTATCGGCATTTAGTATTTTCCGTATTTTTACTTTTGGTTTCATCTAAAACTGATTAAAATTTGTTTTTGTACACAAATCTTAATCAAAAGTCCGCGAAAACGATACTAATATTTGCCCATTTGATGCAACCATAGACCTCCTCCGGGAATTGCTG
>CAZQFO010000246.1:0-1661 GCA_964592695.1 uncultured Candidatus Peribacteria bacterium | reverse complement strand
GGCGAATAGCAAATTCGTTGATTTTAGGCTACCCGAAGATCAGAAATTTTTCGATTACACTCTTTTATTTTAAGAAATTTATTGAAAAATAATGCACTATTATATCTCATGAAATTTTGAGGTTATTTCACATCGTTGGTTCAATAGTGTCGTCCTGTCCTCCGAAGTTTTAACGTAGGGGGAAGACCTATTGAACCCTGCCTATTTTTCAATTGACACCGAAACATTTAAATTTAAAGTAAAACCACTTTTTAACCAATTTAAAAATGGAAGGTCAAACAGAAGAAGTTGTCCCCACAGAAGTTCCACAAACACACAACGACTCTCTTCCATCACTTTCGGAGAGAGCTCTTCGTGCGATTGATAACATCTGTGATTCCTATGAAACCCTCATCGAAGAACTGGATCCGCAAAAAGCGGACCAAGACCAAGAAGATCCCCCACCAATAAGACAGGAAACATACGAAAAAATGAGGGAATTTACAAGAATTTCAGCAGAGAATTATGGAGAAGATGTTGAAAGATTACGTGCCTTAATTGAATCTGATCCAGGATTAAAAGCCTCTGTAGAGCGTTCAGATAAAGCCTCAGAAGCGATATGGAGAAATTTTGATAGAAAATATTTAGGGAAAGAAGAGGAGTTAGATCTTGACGCAGCTAAAGATACAATTTCGCGTCTTCACGAAAAATTTCAAACATTAGTTAGTGCCCTGATTGATGAAGCAAATAATGCGGAGGAATATAACCCGAATGACCCACTACCAGGAGAAGAGCAAGAACGTCCATATGATGAAGAACGAGCAGAAAGGATTGCAAAAACGACCTCAGAAATATTAGATAGGTTTGAAAAAAAATAGAGCCTCCCCGGACACCCACCCCCACCTCACTCTGTCACAAAAGGTTTTCCTACACCATCTGCTAAAACCTCTGATGCGCCGACTACACCGGGTGGAACAGCTACTCTAAACCGACGAATTTATACACTACCTGCTCGCTCCTCATGCTCACCATCGGCTTGAGTACTGTTTTCCTGTTCCTACAAATGTTGTTCCGGCGTTCGCTGAGGCCGTGTGTCCTCTCGTGGTGATTCTCCGCACAAAGTCTTTATCAATGAAAAAATCTCTTTTTCATCTTCCTCTAAAAAAACACCCCCCGGAAACCGCTCCGCAAAAAAACGAAGCACCAAAATTAAAAATTTTCGCTACCCCTCAATCTCCACCCCCAGAGCCTCATCTACCTTCACTCCCTCCTTCCGCTCCATCACCAGCTCTTTTATAAGGGTCTTTTTAGAAAGCCCATCGAGACTCACCACCCCAGCCGACCGCGAAACCCACGCATCAGTATACATGTTTTTAAACAGTCTACAATCTAGCACTGCTAAATCAAGTTTTTTTTCGTACACTGATCTTTATCATGATAAAGACAGATCTAAACCTGCTTGGGGCCAAAGATGCTTGTGCGTTATTAAACATTTCTCGATCGCGCCTTTCTGCGCTTATAAAAAACTACAACATCCCCCACTACATCACCTCTTCCGGAAAAATTTTCCGCAAAGAAGACCTCGAAGCTTTCCAGGCATCCCGAGCCGAAAAAATGAAATTCAGTCGCAAAAAATAACCATTTCAGGACACCAACTTCATTATCGAATAAAAAAAACTTTA
>CAZQFO010000245.1:0-1668 GCA_964592695.1 uncultured Candidatus Peribacteria bacterium | reverse complement strand
GCGTGATTTAATGCAGATACTTCTTTCACAGATAGTTCTGCCAACGCAATTGTCAACCACGCTGTATCCAAATTTTTTGCTAAAAAATGATGTATCCTGTTCATTTATCTGGCAAGGTTAAAGTTTTGAGCATGTTTTTTACCTAGTTCCTTATATTCATTAGGACTCAGTTTGTTACTCTCAGCCTTCGCATTAGCTTTTGCCTCAACATACAATGCTTTCATTTCACTTTGTGAAAGCTCTCTTCCGTTCTGCTTTGCTTCAAAATAATGTTTCATAACATGACCAATCCCATAAGTAAGTCCAAATACAAGAGGAATAGTTGTAAAACCAGCCAAGAATGGAAGTCCTACTTTGTACAGTCCGATTGCACAATTCTGAGCAACTATTCCAAGTCCGATTACTCCAATAATTTCTTTAACTACGTCTTTTGATTCTTGCTCTGTTAATTTAATTCCATGAGCATTTGCTAGTTCCTTTCCCATAAGAGCTTGAATAGGAGTAAGAATAAAGATGTCTGCAAATGGAATTGGTTGAACTGCAACTCCTGCACAAATAGCAGAATACTTAAAGATAATGTCCTTACTAGCAGCCGATGTGTTTGACAAGGTTGTCATTTTAAAAAGGGTTACAAATAATTAATAATCTATGTATAACACATAGTCCACAAAATGTCAAGATGGATTGAGCCAGAATCAATTATCTACCTCAAATATTTCTACTGTTTACATATAAACAGATTTTTTATTCGCTCCTGTTCTTTCTTAGGAAATGATTCATATAAAAATTTTAAGGATGGAGTACTACCATACAATGCCAAAAGTTTATCAAAATCTTTTGCAAGAAATTTATGATATAGTCTTTCAAATTTGTTCTTCTTTGTTACAAATAATTTTTGATAAAATATTGCAGAATCCGCGTCTGAATAATTTTCAGAAGGAGTAACAACCTCCCAATTACAGTGTGAATCAAGATCAAACATATAAGCTTCTTGTAACTCAGTAATTTCAAACCCCTTATTAGTGAGAAGTCTCCGTTCAATAAATGTAATTCCTACCGCTATAGACATTAATTCATTAAATAACTGATTACGTGATTCAAAAAAACTCTTTTTATTTGCTTCGTTCATTTTTTTGCATTTCCTTAATTCCTTAATGATTACATCACTTGATTTCGGGTGTAATCGTGTATCAGAAAGAATCGAAAGTAATTCCTTTTGTACTTTTTTTGTAGATTCTGAAATTTTTGATTTAAAGAGATACTGAAAATCAAAATTATTTTTAGACTTTTTTTTATCTTGTTTCTGGTTGATGTCAATAATACTATAGCATGCATAATACAAGCACAGAATAGCATCTACGAACACGATTTTTGCCTCTTTTGATAACTGATAATCTTGATCTATACAACGCATAAGATTTCTTTGCTCATTAGCTATATGAACAAAACAAAATTCTGAAAATTCTGGAGAAAGTAATGTAGGGTCGTTCATGGTTAAAATTGATAAATTAATATTATAAAAAATCCCACGACTAAATCGTAGGTATGGTTACAGGGGAAAACTGAGAATTAAGTTGCTCTACAAAAAAAGTGTGAATTTCTTCCCACTTTCGCTGCCAACTGATTTTTCGTCCGTTTTGAATCCCTCGCAAGCTCGAATACGAGCGA
>CAZQFO010000244.1:0-1673 GCA_964592695.1 uncultured Candidatus Peribacteria bacterium | reverse complement strand
CATAGCTATCTTTACTATCCAAATCGTAACGATTTTTTATCTCGGTATCTACTTTTAAACCATACGGAGGATTCGCAATAGCAATATCAAACTTTGTTATCCCAAACATCCATTCTGGATCAAAGAATGGAGCGGGTTTGTTTACAAAAGGATCCCACTCAGAAAGAATGGTGGTTTGATTATGTTCTACTTGCCACTCTTTTGCGTGGGACGACATCTTGTTCTGAATTGTCTTAAACTCTTTTTTTAGATTTTCTTTTTTATCTTTCTGAGAAGTTGTGAAATATTTTTCGTGTAATTTCTTTAGCTCTGAAATTTCTTCTTCTCCAGACTCTCCAAAAGTTCCATCTTTTTTGGGAAGCCTCTTTAGACTATCTGCACTTACAAATTTAAAACTTAAATTTGGTAATGCTTCTATTCCTAAGTTATATTTATTTGAATAGGCTTTTTCATCTACAATTAAGGATAAAAAGAACCTAAGTCGAGAAATCTCAACGGCTAAGGGAAGAATATCCACTCCATATACTGATTTTTGAATAATCCCAAGTTTTCTTGTGTAGTTTCGACTTGCAGGGTTAATTTTTTCTAAAATAGAAACCATCCTTTGTAAAATACCCATAGGAAATGCCCCAGATCCACAAGCAGGATCAATAATTTTCAGATCATTAAGAGCATTAACTACTTCATCCTTTTCATTTGCTCCTAGAGTTGTTTCTTCAAAAGAAAAAAGAACTTCTAGTTGTTCTTTTGAAAGGGTTGTCTTGTCTTTTAAGTATTTTTTCAAAATTTCATCAACCATGTAGGCTACTATCTCTCTAGGAGTGTAGAAACTACCAGAATTAGTTTTAGCAGAGTCTGCAGTTTTTTTATCTGGACTAACTTCTCCCAAAAGGTTCTCAAAGATCATTCCTAACATTTCTGGATCAATAGATATTTCAATATCGCTAGAAGAACTTTCATCAATTGTGAAATTGTATGTTTCAAATAATTCAAACAAGTCCTTAAAAAACTTATCAGGAACTACAAATGTATCTTTATGTTTATAGTGATCCTCTTTATGTGGCTCAAATAATCCACCATTTAAAAATGGAATTTTTTCTGATACCTCCTGAAGTTCTTGCTTTGAGAATGCTCCATCTCTACCTTCGCCTTGTTCCGTGTTTAGAGTTCTGAAAAATAATGGCTCAAGAACTTGATGATAGTAATCAGAATTATCCTGTACGGCTTGTAATGAGAGAATCTCTGTTGGAATGAGAGGTTTTCCTTCTTCGCTGTCTGATTCCGTCTTCTTCTTTGTCAAAAACCAACAAAAAATCAATCGTCCCAATAAACGCACTACAAATTCTTGTTTTTTAGCTTTTGCTATCTTCGAATCAAGATGAGCTGTCTCTGGTAAACAAAAATCAGCAAATCCTTCATTTCTGTCGTTACTGACTAACTTTCTAAAATAGTCAGCTACTTTTTCATAAAAGACCTTTGTCACTACTTCCACCGAAAATCGAGACTTCAAGTCTACAAAGTCTATAATTCTATCTTTTAAGTATTTCTTAGGAGTATTAACTCTCGCTCCCTCTCCTAGGAAGAAGGAATACCTTCGAGGATTAGAGTATTCTTTTGTTACTCGTGCTTTTTTAATGCCCACATCAAATGTCATCTCGGGTGCCGTCCTCCAT
>CAZQFO010000243.1:0-1675 GCA_964592695.1 uncultured Candidatus Peribacteria bacterium | reverse complement strand
TCATCGTACTTGACAGAGCTTGTCGCGAAAATGACCTTAAACCAAAAGATTCAATGCTTAAGGGCTTGCAAAACAAAAAACTATATGAATCGTTATTGGAAATGTCAGTAGAGAAAATGGATAAAATTTTGAAAAAACAGAACATTAGGATGGTATTGAATTTGCTCCATAATTCCACGAAAAATGAAATTATTGAAAAGATTTCAGATATTGAAGAAATGATGCTTTCTAGAACCTCTATTTCGAGTACTCCAGAAGATGTTACGAGAATTTCTAAATTAATAAATAAGTTGAATTCACTTGCTATTAATCAATAATACACATGTACACAAACTCATTACCAGAATTTAATTTTTATGATTATCCTGAGCATTCTGTTGATTACACAGGGTGGGAGGGTTTTAATCCAGGACAGGCAGTATATGACATTGATTATCGAAGAAAACATATAACGGAAGCAAGTAGTTTTGTTAAATACAATTTAAAAGTCGGAAATCCTTTACTATTACTAGCTATTGGAATAGCTACAGGAATAAGGGACTCTATACCAAAAGATGTATTAGAATATGCCCTAAAGAAAGGGGGACCATCTCAAGACATGGCTTTACGGCATTTATATTTGACATTAGATCCTCCAAAAGAATTAGTGCCACTTGTTATTGCCATAATCCAACAAGCTATTAATAGTTTTACACCAGAAGATACAGTCAGTAAGTATTTAATTTCAATAAAAGCTCTTGGGAAATATAAAACTCCAGAGGCATTACAATATTTAACCCAACTAACCACGATGAATGTAATAAGTGAAAATGAATATCTGCGTAATAGAATAAATGGATTTTTATTAGAGGGGGAATAATTCTTAAAGGAACTAATACCCTATGAAATATGTACGGAGAAGAGGAATTTTTCAAACTTTACAGAGTAGTGGGAAAGAATACTGCATACAAAGGAATGGAGACAATAGATGTTTTGAGGGATGCGATGAATGTAATTGGGCATTCTCCAGAGGAAATAGATGATACAATAATAACGACAGAAAAAACATTAATGCTGAGAGGATTACAAAATAAAAAACTTTTTGATAATCTATTGAATATGCCAATAGAGAAGATGAAAAAAATACTAGAAGGGCAAAATATCAGAGTGGTCCTGAGATTAAAACATGAATCAAAAATACAAACTATGAATGCTAAGATTGATGAGATTGGAGAAATTTTAATCGAGAGAATTCCTCGCCAGCTTGCTGCGGGGTCCCCCTTTCATTGGAAAAATATGAAGAAAATAAACAAATTAAAAGGAAAATAACAGTTTTTATTAATCTTTTAAATGATTTGAGAAAACAATAAAATTTATTATTTACCATGACAGATTCATTGCTTGGCTTTCGATATGAAGATCATCCCAGTGTATATGGAGACAGGACCGGATCTGAGAATTTTGATCCGATACGAGCAGTTGACATTGATGGTGTGTATTTACAAAGACATCAAAAAGAAGCCATAAATTTTGCCAATCGGAACCTAAAAGTCGGAAGTTCACTGTTGTTTCTAGCCTTAAAGGTTGCTAATTCTTTAAAGATAAATCTGAATGTACCATTTATAATATCGGATGATGTCCTCAAGTTCGAAAAAGAGATGTTAGCTTGCACACGGTGACAGCAGAGGGAACTAAA
>CAZQFO010000242.1:0-1737 GCA_964592695.1 uncultured Candidatus Peribacteria bacterium | reverse complement strand
GAAAACCTGAATTTTGTCAAATTTGACAAAATCATTGTCGAACTTGGGTTAAGCCATTTTGATCAAATCAACATTGTACTCATTCATTTTTTGCATTTCCCAAACAAACAAATATAATCATAAAAAAATGAAAAAGCTATCCTTACTAATCTTAATTTGCACTATTGCAATAATAACCCAAACCTTTGCACGAGATATAATCCTTCCTGATCTAGTCGTCAAAGATGCTGGTTATTTTTCAAAATTTCAAAATCATAATACTGGTGAAACCTATCATGACGCACTAGTATTTACCATCTGCAACGAAGGATCTAATTACAAATATCACAAAAGCCTCACACTCCAAATAAATGTCCCCATCAGAGATAATCCAAACAACGAAATCCGAATACAAGATTTGCATACCTCCATCCCAAAAACCAATACATGCATCTATCAGCAAGTTCCAATAAAAAACTTATATATCCCCACTTATACTAGAAAAATAATAGTAACTGCAAAAATTGACCCATATAATAAAATCAGAGAAAAATACGAAACCAATAATCATCTCAGAAAAGACATCGCTATAAAACCAATTATACCTTTTGCACTAAGTAAGACTCGAGACAGATGTCAATGGCCCTTCGTGTATCATAATGAAAAATGTGTACCAAAAGAATCCCCCTGTATCACCACTCCTCTAAATGCAATTGCTTCCAGTTGTGTCGACCGAATAACTGGTGGTAAAAAATACGAACAAAATTATTTTCAGTGTCAACAAGGATATAAAAAAGTGGGAAAAAGATGTTGGATACATAATACTTATCCAGACCTCGTAATCGAAGATATTCAAATGAAATCTATCGAACGCAATTTCATTCCTATTGCAAAAGTTTGCAACAAAGGCCTCATACCAGCCCCATTTTACTTCGACGTAAAAATGGATATTTCCATTCAAAATCAATCTGTATCGACCACCCAAAAAACACCAGATGGATACCTAGAAGCTGATACCTGCCGAGATATTGTCCTAGATTCATTCCTAAAACTCACACCGTTTACAAATGACCAATACACCGTAAAAATAACAGCTGATGCAAAAAATAAAATCCGAGAAGAAAACGAAAAAAACAATCATCTCACAAGAAAACTGCACCTCACATTTCCAAACACACCAACTCAATCCCTCGCAAGCAATCCTCTCCCTCGTAAATCGCTAACCAATCAGCAAAAATTAGAAATAAGAAAAAAACTTTTATCAAAAAGACCGCTTCGTCTTTCAAATAGAAAAAATAGTGCCCCAAAAAGATCTCGAACCGTCCGTTTTGGTCCTTTTAAAAGCCCTCGAAGAAATACTCATACCCCACTCATAAACAATACAAAAAATGCCTCCGTACAAATTCGATCGAATTATTACGATATTCGTTCCCGAATGTGGAAAAGAAAAAGTACGTTGGGGGAACGACGAACTTTCAGAAAATAAAAACACAAAACTTTACTTGATTACTCCCACCAGTTATTTACCATAACGAAGATGAAAGTTAAAAAATGCGACATCCAAACCGTCTTAAAAAAGTTTCCCCCTATAGTAGAAGTTGATCAAATCATTGAACAAATTCTATTTCTAAAAAAAAATCTGAAGAAATTTTGCCGAAAAATTCGCACCAATCAAAAGCCGCACAAGGTACTTTTAAAAGCCGGACGAATTAAAATTGCACAAATTAAATTATAGTCTCACGATATAAGAGAAATACT
>CAZQFO010000241.1:0-1799 GCA_964592695.1 uncultured Candidatus Peribacteria bacterium | reverse complement strand
TCGTATCGGAAAATAGAAAAATAATTTTTTCCCCAGTTATTGTTTTCATTTCTTTATTATTACTTGTCACGTCGTAGTACAACGAAGATGGATCATTTTTTAATTCCGCGTAGCGGTCATGTTCTGTAGACATTTCCATTAAGTATTATGCAGCTGATTTCAGTACTTCTAATACTTGCTGATCGGTTACATGTTTGGTGTCAAAAGCATCATTTATTGAAGGATTTATAAGTTTCCACTGAGTTGCATAATCAAGTCTTTCTTGAAGCCTGTTTGTAAGGCCATAGAGTCTTTGCAAAATTGAATATTCTCCGTGATTTAATACAATAGGTAAAACAATAGATTGAACTTTTTTAATCTGCTCTTGAACACGAATAGGCTGTGTCAAAACCATTCGTCCAAATCCGTTTAAATTTGCTTCAATATCTGAGGTTTTTACATGTAGAGTAGATCTTGTACTGGTTGCAATCGGGAGATATTTTTCATCTGGAAGTTTTTTGTTACCGCTCATATTTGAAAGTAATCTCAGATCTTGAACAATTCTGCGATGTCCAAATAGTTTTATTAGTGTGGAATCACTTTTTTCTCTTCCCAGATCAGTCATTTCCAATGTATCATGCCAAAGAGCCTCACAAATGCTTTCTGTGTTTCCTCCATTATTAATCTCATTTATTGCAGTTTCGATTGCATGAATAACATAAGGAGGTCCTTCTTCTCTCTTTTGTCCCTTGTGAATATCTTTTGCTAGCTCAGCAGCTTCAAAAATAAGATCCGCTTGTCTGGAACTAAATTGTTTTCTATTAATACCTATTTTAACAGCTTTCAAAAATTGATCTTCGATGTGTTCTAATGTGTAATTCTGTATTTCAAATTCTGTTGAATGTGGAAGTAACGGTGTTGGAATAAGCATATTTTTTGTATATTCGTTAAGATTTGTGTAGCGAGAATGAGTAAAATGTCAAATATTTATTTGAATTCATTTCTTTTGTATGTTATAATGACTGAATAGTGAAATTAAATGTAAAAAATGATTACTTATGATGAAAACTTTTTGTCAGAATTGATTATTGCTTCTAGGGCAATTGGAGAAGACCAAAAAAGTTGGTTGATTACTAATATAAAGAGTATTCCAGAAATTAAGAAACAAAAACTCTTTGCAATTTTAGCTGAAGAGCAAAAAAAACGATATTTGATAAATAAAGATAGAATTTTCCTCAACGATATATATATCTACAAAAAGACAAAAATAGTAAACAACTACAACGAAAGCATAGAAAGAGTAAACGAAAAAAATATTCTTAAAGAAATAAGTGATGAAATGGATGAAATCTATGCAGAAGTAGAAAAATCAAAGAGCAAAGAAAAATAAATATACTTTTATAATAATATAAAATGGCCAAATATTCGCCTGAACAAATCGAAGAATCTCTAACTAAGCGTATGGGAAGAGAGCCATCTCTACAAGAAATGCTAAATGTAAATAAAGCAAATGGTGGTGCTGTAGAAACCCATGAGTTTTTAAAGGGAAAAACAGGGAATACATTTGAAATTAATACCAGTGGATTAGAGTTCGCTCGAGATAAAGAAGAAGCGACAGAAAGAGCAATTGATAATCTCGAAGAACGAGTAGCCATAGAAGAAAATATTTTTCATGCACAACAAGAAGCTGTGAATTGGGCAAAGACTCGTATGCTTGCAATGGAAGGGGAACGTATGACTGCAGAGTTATCACTGGAAGCAGAGAATCAGGAAAATACAGCTCATACGGCTCAAGAGGTACAAAAATTGAATCTTTTTGG
>CAZQFO010000240.1:0-1868 GCA_964592695.1 uncultured Candidatus Peribacteria bacterium | reverse complement strand
ATATTAAATGCAACGGGAAAATCCCTATCAGATGGATCAAAAACCATAACATCATTAGTTCGACTTTTGCGAACAAAACGCAGCACTGCTTCAGCTAAATCTCCATGTGGATCAATAACTCCCACTCCTTTTCCAGCTATGATATCTGAAAACAACATGTTTTCCAGGAGTGTAGATTTCCCCATTCCGGTTTTTCCTATTATGTAGACATGTCTTCTTCTATCAATGTCTCGTATTCCATTTTTAATCTTTTTGTCCCGAAAATTTGTTTGACGAATAAGTGTTAGTCTTTTCTCATTATCATCTGGTATATCAACTGGAGGTTCAAGTTTTTGAGAATCCACCCACTGTATTGCCGGAGTAGTTACGGTTTCGGTCGGTAAATGAAACATCGTTGCTAACTCTTCTTGAGACAGTGCAAAAGGATCGTTTTGACGACGAAGTGCTAGATTTTTAAAAGTATCTGATTTGTAATCATGAGATACGGTAGAAACCTGAAAACTGTTCATTTGTGGTAGTGCAAACTGCTGAAATGTTCCAAAAAATTCTTGAATTTTTGTTCCAGCATCCTCATCATTCATGTTTGCATCATAAATATAAGCCGTTCGTATATTTGTCGCAAAATGAAGTCGAGCTAGTTTATCATAAGAAGCAGAAAATACGGTTTCTTTGTCATGTCGTCCTGAAGTTTGTGACTCTTTATCAAAATCCTGTTCGTTGCTTTTTCCTTCCTCTATTTCCTTTATTTTCATACTCCAACCCAGCAAGAACAAGACCATTCCCCATATAGGAAATCGTCGAATTCTATCTCTTTTATCAGGAGATAATCGCGCCCATTGATAAAATCCCTGAAACCATCCCCATTTCCATGGACCAGCCCCAAAAAATCTCTTGAGAGTTTTTTGTGCAATATTATTCCATGTTGTTGGGATTGGTGTTACAGCAAACTGAATTACAGCAGAATCATGTTTGCTTGATAGATGAGCCAATGCGGAGGTAATTGGACCCAAAGGATCTTCAAATTTTTGGCTCATTTTATCCTCAAACTGAGGATACCGCTTAAAAGGAATCACCATTGGAGCACTTGGTCGCAAAGTTGATACTATAATTTTTTTATCTTTAATCAGAGACTTTGTAAAATAATCTGGAACTTCTTCGATTTCTACTTCTGGATATTGTGCATAAAATTGTGAGGAAATCAGGTTTGTTAGATGAGAAGGGAGAGCAACATAAAAATAAATTTTCCCTTGTATTCGAGCAATTTCAAAACTAACCACTTCTTCGCCATACTCTTTTTGATTTTTCATAAGCAATCCATGCAGGCTTGCTAATATCTGCTCAAAAGCCAATGGTCCACGCTCATTTAGCTTTGGAACTTTAAGACGAAGCACACTGTTTTGCTTTTTAGGTTTTTTCATTCAGATTATTATACCACAGAAATAGGGTTAAATCAATTGATTATGCTAGAGAAAATAGCATTAAAATAGTGGTTTCTAAGTATGTACTCGAATTATCAATTACCATTTTCCAATTTTCAAACAAATTCGGAAATTTGCACGTTCCTTACCACTATATGAGGTATAATAAAAAATGTTTATTTATCAAATAAATAACAAAAACTTGTGGATCGTAATGGCTGAACCATGATTTTCAGGATTTAGGATATTTGTCGTATTTTTTTTGATATCTTCAGTTATGCGTAATTAAATTATACCAAACATGTAAAAGTATCTGTAAAAATGGATACTCTAATCAAGGGGTAATTCCTTTTTTCGTGTGCTGGAAAGTGTTGAGTATAAGAGAATGTCTTAAAAAATTTTAAAAAAAACACGTCATCCCGAATCTTCACCCTTCCATCTGGCTCCATA
>CAZQFO010000239.1:0-1907 GCA_964592695.1 uncultured Candidatus Peribacteria bacterium | reverse complement strand
TTTGAACCCCAAAATTTGTCAAGTTTGACAAATCCTTTGTCGAACTTGGGTTAAAGGACTTTCGGCTCAAATAATAAGCCCAGCTGTCCTCACAAAAGGGGCTGTAGCCGAAGAAATAGCCAAAGCCGATCCTGCTGATCAAGAAACAGAAACAGGAGAACCTGTATCCATAGAGCGAGCCAGAGAAATTCTGGGAGAACATCTGCAAACAGTAGCCGATTGGAATGAAACACTTAAATATGACGGATACCGAGTTGCCGATCCTGAAAGCTATCCAACAACACTCAATGCAACAGAAAAAGAATTAGAGGCTTATGTAGCACACGCCTTAGCTAATACAAGGCTAGAAAGATGGCAAAATTGAACTCCGTGGGTTTCGATGAGTATCAAACAAGTCGAAAATATTAAAACCAGAAAGAAAGAAGATATGACAGATGAATGGATCCTTAACTGGCTTAAAACCACAAAGAACCCAAATTTGAAAGGGAAATATGCAGAATTTGCTGAGTGGGCACAAACAAAGACAAGAACACAAGCTGGAGACGGAGAATGGTACTATATGTTCTCAGACGGAGTAGTAGGTTCAAATAAGAGCAAAACTTGTGATGGGACAGAGCAAGGACAAGTTGAATATCTAATCGAAAGATTAGGATCAGGAGAAATGGCATCAGATCAGCACATGTTGAAAGTAGTGGTGCAGCACTGTGCTAAGACAGGAGAAATGCGTTTTGACGACATTTGGGGGCGAACAGAAGGGAAAGATACCGCTGGCGGCTGTGTCAGCTTCCGCTCGTTGACTGCTGACGGCTTTTTCGGATTCGTTAGTACGGCCCCTGGCCTTGCGGTTGGTGGCTTGCTTGCCTCTTGTGGCGGTCGCTCTCCCCGAATTTCCCAGTAATTGAGATTTGTGATTCCTCCTACGTTCGCTTTCTATTTATTTCCAAAACTTCGGAGGACAGGTTGGATTTTCGTTCTATTCAAAAAGCTCTGCATGAGAACCCGATCTCTCAAAATAAATCTTGTTTTCTCCCACAAACTTATAAATCAACAGCCAATCACCCTGAATGTGACACTCTCTGCAATGTCTCCAATTTCCTTGAAGGGCGTGATCATGATAGGTTGAATCGAGCATTTCTTCTGCCATCAATTTATTCATTACCAACTTCAAAAGCTCCATATTTTTGTTGGATCTTTTTAGCCTTTTTACGTCTTTTTTAAACTGTTTGGTAAAAACAGGTTGTCTCATATTTCTAGTTTTTTAAACATATCGTCAGCATCTTCACATTCAACTACATCTTCTCCTCGATCAGATTTTTGTATGGTTTCTGCTGTAAGTTTATTGGGCACACTCGAAGGTTGAAATGGAAGTCCTCTGTGATGCACAATTTCTTTATAAAACATTACCATTGCTACACGAGGAGGGATTCCTTGTTCATTTAGAAGCATTTCTGCCATTTGTTTTAGGGGTTCGGGAACGGTATATTGAACTCTAGCCATAATGGAAATTGTAAAACCTGAGTTAATTATACTCATTTTTTACTCATAAATCAAATAAAAATTTGTCTTTGGCTTTAAAAAAAGTGCGTCTGCAAAAATATAGATATGTGATTTTTAATTATTTTGCCTAACGTTCCGGCATATCAGAAGTTTTCGATTTTACCTTTGAAAAGAGAATAATGAAAAATCGAAAATTTGGGAGAAGGAATTTTGCCTCCTATTATAATTTTGCGAAATTCCTGAACCGGATATGCCGTGTTATCGGATGTAATCAAAAATATTCCTTAATTTCCTTTTCCTTGAGAACACTTTTTATCAGTAAGTATACTAAACCGCCTTTGAAATTTTAAATAATTATATACTTTGGTTAGTATTTACTAAACAAATAAAAAAATGGAATGGAGAAAAAT
>CAZQFO010000238.1:0-1915 GCA_964592695.1 uncultured Candidatus Peribacteria bacterium | reverse complement strand
CTTAACCGCTTTATAGAGCCAAATGTGAAAATATTTTGTCGAACTTGGGTTAAGGTTTTTATGAACTTCCTCTAAGTACGTTTCCCTTACCAAGCATTCCCTTCCATTTTCAACTCTTCGATATTGACGCTTCTTAAACCGAACGGTAAAGTGGAAACGATAGTACCTACCAGTACTTTTCCCACCACACGGTTTTCAGCCACTTCTAAAGTGGCTTTAAGCTCTAAAATAGGCGATATTTTGAGTGTTCGGCAGTTTAAATCTTCAAGCGTTGGATATAAAATCGCTTAATTATGTATGACAACAGACGGTAATATGATTGAATTCTTTAAACCAAGAGCAGGTTTGTATTTCAGCTAAGGGCTTGGGAAAAAATAAGTTTTCAAGTTCACATAGATTTGCATCAGATAGATTTATAAAAAATCGAAAGATATCGGGATATGTTGAGACTTTTTTAGAAATTTAGATGATGTGAAGCTATGATGAAATTGGAAAGGTTATTTTTTCCCAAGCCCTTAACTCAGCCTTTCTTTTCAAAATTTGTAAATTGTAAGTTGAAAAATGAATAAACGTCCATTAGTCGGTCTTGCTGTAATAATCCAAAAAGAAGGAAAAGTGCTTCTCGGAAAAAGAAAAAATTCTCACGGAGAAGGCTGTTGGGGATTTCCTGGAGGGCATTTAGAATATGGAGAATCTTTTGAAGAATGTGCCCAAAGGGAAACTTTGGAAGAAACAGGATTAGAAATCAAGAATCTAAAATCTGGAATTACTACTAACGATATTTTTGAAAAAGAGGAAAAGCATTATGTGACCGTCTTCATGATTTGCGATTATTTAAGTGGAAACGTAGAAATACGAGAACCTGAAAAATGTGAAATATGGGAATGGTTTAAATGGGAGGATATTCCTGAGTCTGTGTTTTTACCAATTACTAATTTGAAGAAACAGGGTTTAAACCCATTTAATGATTAATAAAGATGACTGAATCTAAAATTATTTCTGTTATTGGAGCAAGTAATGTTCGACAAGGACATGAATTGTATGAGACTGCTTTTAGTCTTGGGGAAGTACTTGCTAAAAATAATTTTGTTGTAGCCAGTGGTGGTTATGATGGAACAATGGAAGCACTAAGTAGGGGGGCAAATGAAGCAGGTGGAAGCGTGATTGGAGTTACCTGTGAAACAGTCGAAGAAAAATTTAAGAAAGTAAAAAACAAATGGCTGACAGAGGAAATTAGAACTAAAAATCTTCAGGAGCGAATTTTTAAAATTATTGATATTGCTGATTATATTTTAGTTCTCTCTGGTGGAGTTGGGACTTTGGGAGAGGTAGGAATGGCTTGGACATTAATGCAAGTAAAAGAGGTGTCGAGAAAACCACTTATATTTTGGAGAAAAGAATGGAAATCTGTGATTGAAAATTTCAATCTAGAATTAGGTGAATTTATACATGATGATGTTCGAGATATTCCAGTTTTCGTGAATGATGTAAATATACTTTTAAAAAATCTAAAATGAATAAAACAGAAGCAAGTTTAATCTTAAAAAAAGAAATTGATTCGTTGAGAGCGAAAAATTTTGAGAATCTGAAATTAATTATCAATAATCCAGAAAATAAAAGGCTCCAAAGAAGCTTCTCCTGAATAATTGATAAAAATATATTTTCTAACTATGTGGGAACAATTAAACTTTTCGTCAAAAAAAAAGGGGACACGTTTCCTAATTACTGTTGCAATTCATGGAAACGAACCTTGTGGAGTCCGAGCCGTAGAGGATTTGTTACATGAAGGATTTTGGGATACTATTCCAACTAAAGAGGTGGAGATATTAATAGGAAACCCAAAGGCATTGTATCAGAATGCACGATTCATTGAAGTGAATTTAAATCGTTGTCTACGAAAAGAATTTTTCGAATT
>CAZQFO010000237.1:0-1947 GCA_964592695.1 uncultured Candidatus Peribacteria bacterium | reverse complement strand
CTGTGAGCAAGGTGACAAGTCTTGGTGTGCCTCAATAAATTTGGAAGATCCGTTGTAAAATTACATCCTCCAGAAAAACATCCGTACTTTTGGGATCATGATGTGTCAGCCCAACCCGCTTCACTCCAGCTGCAGTTGCCAACTTCATGGTTCCAAATGGGGTCCCATGACCGTAGTCAGCAGTCTTCTGGTTATACGTCACATCATCATACTGCCCATCTAGAATGGCTAAATCAGCATTAGCCAGATGCTTACGATAATCACCAGAAATAGCAGCCGTATCCTCGTGATCAGTCATAAACACAAACACCTTACCTGTTGGCATTTCATGAAAGCGGTAAGAGATACAGATTGGTCCACTTCCATGATTAGTTGCCTGCATGGCAACAATCATGCACTCGTCCATATGACAAGGTTTTCCTGAGATGGAAAAGATTCGATTTTTGCTATTTTTGATTTGATTGAAAGTGTCCAAATCAAAAATTCCGAACCCTCCTAGTGGGTGTATAACAATGACCTGAACAGCAAAGCTTTCAAGAGGCTTTGGGGTCAGTTTGTGCCGAAATTTCCGATCATCAACTGGAAAAAACGGCGGATTGAATGTGTAATCGACAGCTTCCGCCGGTCCTACACCTCTATCAACCGGACCGAAAATCTTCATCGGAATTATGTCAATATCGGAATTATGTCAATAAAGGTCGGTGGAGCCAGAGTCATTCCCAAAATGTGATCCCAATGAGGATGGGTGAGAAATATAGCATACTGCAATCCATTCCCCATTTCTAACAAATAATGATGTCCAGTTGGAACAAATCCCGTTCCAACATCTAACATCACCTTCGTAGTTGAGGGAAAACAGGGAGACATTACCTCAAAACAGGTGGTATTCCCCCCTGTAAACACACTTTGTCGATTACTGACGGCAATACTCCCCCTGGTTCCCCAGGCTTTTACCGCCATAGACTTCACGGATTTTGTTACATCAACTTCTTCCCGTGGAGCAAACATCGGATCTGACAATAACTCCAGCATCATCCGCCTGGGATCTTCCAATTGTTTCAAAATTTGGCCTTTGAGGCGAGAGGTTGCAGATTGTTTAGAACTACCTTGCTTATTACTCATCTTCATCTCCTTTGCTGAAATTTCCCACATCAGTCGCCCACCAAGTCGAAACAGAACAAGTGCTCGAAAGCCTTGATCTGCAAAAGAAATCTTTAAATTGAAATGGAAAAGAACTTATCACTTCACAAATAAATACACAAATAAATAACAACTACCCAAAAGTCAACTTTATTTTTGATTCACTTTTATTATATTCAAAAAAATAATAAAAAAATGAAAAAATTTACACTCGCTTCCATCGGTGGTGCCCTATCCATGTTTACCGCATTTACAGCATACAGTATGTTTGAGATGTGGTACTTCGGACCAAGTATCTACAAAAATCCCATGTATATTGATTATTCTCAGGGTGGAATGGAAACCTTTTTGATTGGATTTATATTTCTCAAACTAGCACATGCTTTTTTATTAACATACCTACACGAAAAAATCCCAAGATGTGGACCAGGACTCTGGTCAAAAATTTGGAAGTTTTCACTGTTAAGCTTTTTTTTGGTACATGTACCGGGACTTGGAATGACCTACCTAACAATGACAATACCACCAGAATTAATTACTAGCTGGGCATTTGGCGGATTATTGCAAACCTTTGCCGGATGTTTGGTGATTATTCCAATCTGTTATAGATTTCCGGCTCCGGATGGAAATTGTAAGTTTGTGCCGAAAAAGAAATAGAAATAGAATGCTTAATTTTTTCTAATAAAATTCAAGCATTTTCACTTCTACTCCTCGATAGTCTCCAGTGGCTTTAATACCTTTTCTAAAAATACCACTAAGGGATGGGGATTAAATTAGTCGTAAAGAAAAAGCTTCACAATGTATTTC
>CAZQFO010000236.1:0-1962 GCA_964592695.1 uncultured Candidatus Peribacteria bacterium | reverse complement strand
TTGAATCTTTTGGTTTCAACCATTTTTCGTAACAAAGCCTGTCAAGCACACGCCAAAATGCGAAATAAAAATAAAATCGCCCACAAAAAAGCTCCCGAAATTTGCATTTTTTTAAAAAAACGTCAGGCTCAGAGGACTTTATTTGGTATGTCAAAGAGCAATGGAACTCGTTGGGCTAACTGTTTTTAACGAGTTCTAGGGCTCTTTTAGCCAGAATCATAAATATCGGTTCTTCTTGTTGGAATATTTTTCCATTGTTCATTTATGAGGATTGCTCCAATGAATTTTGTGTATGAATCCGGATTGAAGGTGAGGTTTTTTTGGCGACAATAATTCAAGTACAAAAAATAAAGCAGCTCGCCCAAAATGTCTTGATCTTTTCGTTTTCTGAGATTTCTCCCAAAGACAACGTCTGCGGATTTTTTTTTAAGTCGTGACTCGGTCTTTTGAAATTCGTTGAATTTGGCATAATGGAATTGAGCCGCAATACAGAGAAGTATGCCAAGGTTTTTTGTTTTTTTGAATTTTTGAAGTCGTACTTTTTCTAGCTCAAAAACCTGCTTCAAAAAACGAAAAAACATTTCTACCACCCATCGCCTCAGATAACAAAAGAAAACAAAAATGGCGTCTTCAATATTTTCCACAGGAACCGTTGTGTAAAAAAAGATCTCTCGTTCGCTTTTCCCTTGTTCTAGATCTTCTGGAATACCTTCTGTTTCTTGATCTGTTATTCGTACAGACACCAATGTTACTTCAACGCAATCATCTACTTCTTTTGGGAAATCACGACCACCTATTACTACTTTTTCCCAGCCAACCTCAAACCATGAATAATCTTCATGTTGGTGGTATGGCATTTGGTTTGTGAAATACTGGAGTGGATAAAACGCTTCATTTTTCATTTTCTGTGTTTTACAGGAAGCCATGTATTCCCAAAAACCTTCGGCAGGCGCCAAGTTCCGTTTGTTCATGGCTCGAATGATACAATCCCTGTTTAGTTCTTTTTTTTCCATGACAATGGCACTTGCATCGTCGTATCCTCGATCATATAAATCTATAAACCCTTCTTGTAACCCGGCTTTGTTCAATTTTTCTAAATTCTTTTTTGTTTCTAATTTTGCCGTCTTGTGTCCGGCCTCTATGTGGGAATAGATGTTTAGATCTGCTGGAAAAACTCGGCCTTGATGCATCAGAATGCTGCCCTCGGCTAAATACCCCTTTCCGGTTACGACTTTCGTTTTCCCACTTTTACTCCCATCTCGTGTTGGACTCAAATATTCCATTTCATTTGCATATGGCTTTTGGATATCTGTAGTATCATGTGCCGCAAGCCAAGTGGCATCAACTCGTTTTCTGATGTTCGATCTTGGCGGTGGCAGAATTTCATGATACGAATCATTGAAATGAGCTTCTGCCAAGTAAGCGAAGTAGGATTCTTGAAGTTTTTCAAATGACTGAGATAGATATTTAGAGCCTTTTTCTATTTGTGCGCATTTATCCAGTATAACTCCATTAGTCGATTTTTCTAAGTAATTTGGGGTATGTTCCATTATCGTATTGAGAAAGCAGCTTTGTCCTGCAATAAGACCATGTAAGAATTCTTTTTGTTTTTCCCAATCATCACGAGTGAAATCTTTCGAGAATTTGGGTCTTATCTGTTCTAGGTAATTTGAAATTTCTTTTTCAAGCTTTTTTCGAGCCTGATCTGCCGGTTTTTGAGCGGATGCCATGGTGCAATAATTAAGAAATGTGTACACCGACGAGCATTTGCCGAAAATCGCTTTGTCAAGCTTTTTTTTGACTTTTTTGCACCCCAAAACAAGCCTCTCAAAAAGTATTATTTTAACACATCAAAAAAAACACGATTATTGCTTCGTAGTTTTTCGGAAATGAATATTGATTACCTCTTTAGCGGACTAACTTTGATTGATATTTTAGGTTGAGGGGACCAAAAGATTCAAA
>CAZQFO010000235.1:0-1974 GCA_964592695.1 uncultured Candidatus Peribacteria bacterium | reverse complement strand
CAATCTTCTTCGTAAATCCTGTAAATGCAGCAGCATTGCAACTACTAAGGAGTTGCACTAATAGATTAGCATTGCTGAAATCTTAGATTTCAATCTTTCGCCGTTAGGCTATTGTCCCCATATTGTAATTATAAAGTTGCCTCATTTTTTCTCCAAAAGGCTTTATGACGTTCTTTACTCTCCTCTGCCGCCTCCTTGAGAACTTTTGATATTTTTCCCAATCCTTTTGGACTGATGATAAATTTTTGCAAGGTTCGTCTATCTTCGCTCAGAACATCCACAAAAACAACCGGATTATCCGGCATGTTAAGCTCTGCTGTTATTTCAAAACTAAGTCCTTCCAATTCTATCTCGATAAGCTGGATTTGGGATGATGTTTCGGTCATCAAAAATAGGGTCATTAATATGTTTGCGACCCATTCGGATTTGCTCTTGCGAGAAAATCAGTTTGGAACAGGGATTAATGACCCTATTCCTCATACTGATTTTCCCTACGGAAAAACCCCGCAATAAAAAAAATCCGAATGTGTCGCACTTGCAATGTATTCGGATGGTGTGATTATGTCAAACCTTTTTTCACTAATCCTCACGAAACCAGTAAGTAATCTTGATTTCCTGTGTCAGCTCAAAATTATCTCCGTGAGAAAGCACTCCCAGATATGAATTAAGTGTTTGTCTCATTTTTTCGTTTTTTATTTGCCCTCGATAGTATTCAGTAAAACGAGTTTCTATTTTTTTAAGCATTCTCTTTCTGGTTTTAGTTCGGATTATTCGATAATGAGCAAAGGCAATGTATCCCAAGAAATCTATCCCCTGAGATAGTTTGTTGATGGAAACTTTTTTAGGGTGCAGTTTGAGTTTCAAATCTTGATCAAGGAAAGTTCTAATCTGTGGAATAAGCTGAGCCAAAAAATCTTCATTTTGATCCAATATGACGAAATCATCAGCGTATCGAAGATAATATTTTTGCCGAAGTTGGTGTTTTACAAACTGATCGAGTTCATTGAGATAAATATTGGTAAATATCTGGGAAGTCAGATTTCCAATTGGCAATCCTCTGTTGCGATTATCATGCAATTGGAGTACACAACTCCCCAAAATCTCTTCAAAGAGCCATTGTGATTTTTTGTCCAAAATCACTCTTTCTAGGAGTTTTAAAAGTGTTTCGTGATCCACACTATCAAAGAATTTTCGTATGTCGCATTTCAGGGCATAGCAGGGCTTTGTATTGTTTTTGCCGACTTTGAGTGTCATCTTTTTGAGGGCATTTATAGCCTTATGAGTTCCTTTTCCTTCCCGGCAAGAAAAAGAATGAGAGATAAATTTCGGCTCATAAATCCGTACAAGAGAGGTATAAACTGATTGATGAACAAGGCGGTCTCGCACACACGCTTTTCTGATATGTCGGATTTTAGGATCGTGTACAAAAAATTCTTTGTAATTTTCGTGTTGGTAGTTTTGATCCAGTAATTCCCGGTGCAATTGAAACACGTTGGTTTCCAAATTTCGCTCAAAAAGTTGTACGTCTTCCCTTTTTGTCTTTCCTCGTATAAACTTCTTCCAAGAACTAAAAAGACGCTCCAAGGAGGTCATTTCTTCAAAAATATTTGTATAAGTTTTCATAAAATGGCTAATAATTTCGACATCCCTATCTTTCAGAAAGCCTACGATCTTTTCAAGACTTTGCACGAATTTCAGAATTCTGTTTCAAAATTGGAAAGACACACACTTTGGAAAAAGTGCGAAGAAAAAAGTTTGGATATTCTTACCGGACTACTCCAATCCAGCCATCTTCCAAAAGAGGATCGCCCCGGACAATTACAAAAAGTAAGCAATGATCTTGATATACTTCGAGTCTTTATTCGCTTGGCTCACGATGTAAAAGCCATAGATCAAAAGAAGTACATTGTCCTCCAAAGTTTTAGTATATCGGAATTTCAATCTTCTTCGTAAACCCTGTAAATGCAGCAGTAT
>CAZQFO010000234.1:0-1992 GCA_964592695.1 uncultured Candidatus Peribacteria bacterium | reverse complement strand
CGACAATCGGCCATGGCATCGTAAGATTACATTGATTTTTTGGGGGGATACGAAAAAATCCTATGAACAGGAACGAGACCAGTGGAAACAGCAGTTGAATACGTTGCAGTCCGAATCTGATGAATACCTCACAAAAGCCGAAGAAGAATTTGATTTCGTCTGTGGAATCACAAAACGGTTTTTGGAAGGTTCGATAAAAGAGAGGAAATTTATTTTCGCTCGTATTGGCTCGAACCTAATTTTAAATGACGAGAAACTTACTCTGGAAGTGGGACAACCGTATTTGAAGATAAAAGAGCTTCGAAAGCTCGCTCCGAATCGGCTCGAACTTCCAAAAACCCTCTGTGATAGCGGGTTAATGGCTAGTCTGGAACGTGATTGTCCAGCTTGGTACCCCCTGAGAGACAGGCTACGAAAAATATACGAGTTTCTGGAAGAGAATCAAGAAAAGATTGAACTCATTCAGAGGGCGGAGAATTTAGAATGTGAACTCACTTCTTAAAACTTAAACGACACGATTTTAAATGGTTTTTATATTCCTCATCTAAAAAGCATTTTTTTGACAAAACAAAAAAGAACTGCTAGGAGTTAGTTATGAGTATTAGATCTGCCATTAATGAATATGGAGGGAAACATGGTGTTTTGGAGTACTTGAGGGAAAATGTCCAAGGGATGGAAGAATTTCTGATACCACAAGTGATCCTAAGTCCAGGAGAAATCTATTCCAATAGTGTCAGGGGGAAAGTTCTTTTAACCTGTGAAAAATGGGAAACTAAAACTGTTATTATCAGAACGAGCGAACAATCAGACTGGAGAGGTATGGTGGACACAATGCCAACAGAAAGGGATGTCCATATTTCAAGAATAAAAGAAGCTGTAGACTGGGTTAGAGAACGTTGTTTTGACGAAGCTCTCTTAAAATATGCAGAAAATGAACAAAATGGTTATGATCCTCAAAAAGTAACTGTTTCAGTCGCTCCTCAAATTCCAGAGCCATATGGTATTTTAACAGAACATCCCAATCAACCAGGTGTCGAACTACTCGATATTTGGTCTTACGATCGAAGCTGGGCGAATACAGAAACATCGGATTTTTTAAATGGAGATTTGATAGATTCTGGTATTAGAGATGAGGAAAAAGGATCTCGAGAAAAAAACGTATTAAAACTAACAAAATTATTGAGAGAAACAGGTTTATTCAGTGACAGTGAGTCTCTTCAATTTGAAATTGGATTTCATCGTGATAAGCCCTTGCTTTTTCAGGTTCGCCACTTCGCTGAAAGAAATTACTCTGATTTTCAGTTGGGAAATACCGATGGTTATACCCGAATTTTTGGAGTTACATCTCCGTCAGGCGTTGTTCTTCCTCTTGTCTCAGGGCATAGGGAACATGCTATAGCAGATGGAGATAAACGTAAGGAAGCGTATATTTTGAATCCAAATGATGTTTCAGACTTGTTATCCTTGTCTGAATTTCCAAAATACATGCAAGGCTACATACCTCCTAATGCACCTCCATTGTCCCATCAGAACACTCGTTTTGTTAAAATATGCTTGGAAAGGGGTGGGTTTGCAATGCTGAATATTGAGGCTGATTTTGAATTAAAAGATATTTATAAGGGAGGTGGACTTGCTCGAGTAATCTCAAATGGAAGAGAGTATAAGATATCCACATCTTTCGACTAAAAAACATTGTTAAAACGGCTTTATGAAAAACTCAATCTCTTTCCTATGAATCTGGATGAGGTGTATTCAGCTTTTTTAAAAGTTTTCAAGAGAGGATTACTTTTCTGACCTGCTAGACAAATTAAATGATTTTTATCCTGAACATTAAAAATACATTAAATCTGAAATCAAAATAATTGACTTTAGTCAATCACTGATTTATAAGTTTAGATCAAAGATTAATTCATGAAGAACTCTAAAACTACAAATAAGGGACTTAGCAAGAAATAAGTTACCAAAAAAGTGGGATAAAGAATTCCCAGAAGG
>CAZQFO010000233.1:0-2054 GCA_964592695.1 uncultured Candidatus Peribacteria bacterium | reverse complement strand
GTTACTTCGTATTTTAGGTATTTTCCGACGTCGTCTGAGGTGGGGATGTAAGTTGTTTCAGTAGCGCCAATTCCATCAACATATGGTCCTGCTGGCTCATATGGAGCGAAATCAGTTGTAAAGCGGGCTACTCCTTTTGTTATTCGAAATTCATCCAAATACCCCTTAAAGTTTATCCCTCCTGAATAAGCACCTATTCTCAATAGTGCTGATGAGAAATCAGTAGCCTTCGTTTCTGTTCCTCCTGATGTACCATCTACAAACATCTCCAAAGTTCCAGACTCCCTCACAAGCGCTACATGTTGCCAAGCATCATAGACAATACTTGTCGAGACATAATCAGTTCCCCCACTCCACAATACGACATTGGGATTCCCACCATTATGACGGACAAGAAATCTTCTATTTTCAGTCCCTGCACCTGGCTCTGGACTAATATCCCATACAACATTATCAGCGGATTTTGATTGCGGATACATCCAGAAATCAACCGTAAAATCTCCGGTCCCAAATCCCCAGTCGGGACTATCTGGAACGCTCAATAGATCACCTACTCCATCAAACTTGATTGACGTGGCGCCAAAACCAAGTCGAACAGCTTCAGTACTATGCTGAACATCTCCAGCCGGATTAATATCATGACCACTTGCCGAACTATCTGTAAATATCGTAGATCCATCACTATCATCTGAATGAATCATCAATACATCACTAGCCGTCATATCCCCTGAGATCGCCGCTTCATTTGTCCCTCCTGCATCATCTGCTCGGTACCACTGATATGTAGAATCTCCCTCCACATCACTATCTGCATCACTATAATCATAGCTTCCGGTTAGTACGTAGCCCTCTTCTTCGGTTCCGGAGACAGATACATTTGATGCTGTTGGTGCGGTATTTGCTACCGCAATCTCCCCACCATAACTACTACTCACTGCCGTCCCCGGTGTCAATCCTGTAGCAGCCTCCGGCGTAATTTCAAATTTAAGAAATTTTCCAACGTCTGCCGATACCAAAGTATAAGTCGAACTCGTTGCTCCAGAAATCGCCGCCTCATTTGTCCCTTCTGCATCATCCGCTCGATACCACTGATATGTAGAATCTCCCTGCAGATCTCCATTTGCATCACCATAATCATAACTTCCGGTTAGCACGTATCCTTCTTCTTCTGTTCCAGAGATGGATATGTTTGTTACAGCAGGAGCAGAATTACACATATCTCCGCACATTGGATCAGTTCCATAAGGCGTAGCAGCTAAACAACTACCATAAGTATCTAATTGATCTGGATTTCCAACATACCAACATACATCACAAGCATCTCCTATGTCATCCGTTGGAAGGAATTCTATCTCGTTTAAACCAGCTCGTAATGGACTTGTAGTATCGATCCTCATGTATTGAATACTAACAGGATTATCAAATATTATACTTTCTACTTGTGTTACTACTGAAACATCCAAAGTCCCTGCAGATACCTCACTCCAAGTCCCATCAACTCCATCAGTAGTATCTTCTGAAACAGTAATAACATAGTCCAACGTAGCTGATGCATACTGCGTACCTTTTGTTTTAGTTAATACCACCCCTTGTATCTGAGTGACTGATGACAATTTCACCGTTAATAAAGATGCATCTGCTGGAGCCAACCAAGAATCACCTCTCCCACTTCCTGTTACTCCATCCATCAAATTACCTACACGATAACTTTCTACCCCATCTGTATAATCATGATAACTCGTATCATTAACGTCAGCTGCCTGTCCTTGACTACTGGACACCCAAAAATCTGTATTAGCAATCGCCACCTCACTGTTTTCCTGACCTGCATTGGACACAGTTGGACAGTTATCTATACTATCACCTATTCCGTCCGAATCAGCATCTAGTTCAGCTATCTGACCTGTTGCACCACTCAATACTGCAGATCCTGGAGTCAGTCCAGTCGCTGCCTCAGGGGTTACTTCGTATTTTAAGTATTTTCCAACGTCTGCTAACACAAGCGTATAAGTCGAACTTGTTGCTCCAGAAATCGCCGCTTCATTTGTCCCCCC
>CAZQFO010000232.1:0-2060 GCA_964592695.1 uncultured Candidatus Peribacteria bacterium | reverse complement strand
ATCAGGAAAATACAGCTCATACGGCTCAAGAGGTACAAAAATTGAATCTTTTTGGGTAATTCTTTCATTTTTAGATGTTAAGGGATGGGGATTAAATTAGTCGTAACCAAAAAATCCCTCACAAGTCGAGAGATTTCCTGGTCCAAACAAAATGAAAAAAACTGGAATTATCTAATTTTGACTTCTACTTTATCGATTCCTTTGTCCGTGTTTTCGTCCTGATTTATTTGCTTTTCGTGATATATGATTTTGAATACGTTCAATGGTTTCAGCATCATCAGATGAAAATGTAATCTGAACACCATTTTCAATGTTTGATTTCGTTACAGTAACATTTTTATTATGTGGTAGTTTCGGTTCGCGAGATTGTAGTTTTTCTACTACATTTTCATTATTAGAAGTGAGCATTAATATAGCTCCGTTGTCTGTGTTTGTTGCTTTACGTGAGATTTTTTTTGCACCTTTCTGCTTATTGTGATATTTTTTTCCGATTCGTCCTTTTTTAGCTCTATTTTGCAGTTTTTCTACAATCTCAGGATCGTTTGAAGTAATGATTAGCTTGATTCCATTGGATACATTTTCTTGTGATCTGGTAACAGAATCTCTTTTTGGTGATTTCATTGCACGAGATTGAAGTCGTTCAATGATATCAGTGTTTTCAGAAGTAATAGTAATTTCAATTCCATTTTCGATTGGATTGGCAGAGCGCTCAATCTGTTGTCGAAATTGATGACGTTGTGAATTAGCTTTCCAAGAAGCGTGTGCGTCAGATGGAACAAGGAAACTTCCAGCGACGATAGATAGTCCAGCGAGAGCGGTAGTAAATTTTGCAGTTTTCATGGTGTTAAATAGTTTTAAGAATTAAATAATTAGAAATGGCCGATTTCAATCACTTATACGTGGTAGGAATTTTTTTCTTTCAAAAAATATAAAAATTTCTATTTTGCATGCTGAAAAATTTACTATCAATGATTAATTAACCCTAATGCTCGCTCTATCATTCCAAAACGTTCAGAAAAAATTTGATGATTTTACAGCTCTAGAATCAGTTTCTTTTGATGTAAAAAAAGGTGAGTTTTTGGCTCTATTAGGTCCAAATGGAGCCGGAAAAACAACACTAATCAATTGTTTATCTGGTATTACAAAGCGGAGTGGTGGATTGATCCAGGTGTTTGATGATGATCCGGAAATTGCTCCGGAAATCACAAAAATGAAATTAGGAGTCGTAGAGCAAGAACTCGTATTTGACCCATTTTTTACTCCAATAGAGACATTGAGATTGCGTCGAGGATTATTTGGTATGAAGGCTAACGAAGCCTATTTATTATGGCTTCTCAAAAAGCTCAGTTTGTCTGATAAAAAAGATGTGAGAGCTCGATTTTTATCCGGAGGAATGAAGCGACGATTAATGATTGCCAAAGCACTGGCACATGAACCGGAAATACTAATATTAGACGAACCTACCGCAGGAGTAGATATTGAACTTCGAAAAAATCTCTGGGCATTTATAGCAGAACTAAGAAAAGAAAAGGGGATTACGATCCTATTAACCACCCATTACCTTGAAGAAGCAGAAGAACTGGCCGATCGTGTGGCAATTATCAATCAAGGAAAAATCCTCATTGCGGAAGATAAACGTAAATTACTGGCTCGTCATAGCCGAATATTAGAAATTGAACGCATGGATGGAAAAGTGGATACAATTGAGATTAAGCCGGGGGAAGACATCGGTACACAGATTCAATCTTGTAAGCAAGTAAAAGATATTCGTATCCGAGAACCAAAACTGGAAGAAGTATTTTTAGAGATAACAAGTGATGGAAATCATGAATACACTCCTATGCCTTAAAAATTATGAGTATTATGCTTCCACCCTCCAAAGTTCAAAAGTTATGTACTTGCATTTCTTTATATAAAATCTTGATTAAAGAATGTACTTTCTAGTCTGGATTACGGCGGACGGGCCATAGCTTTTGTTCAATCTTCAATCTATGATTCAATTTTCCAACGGATCTTCCATTTTCACTAATTGAATGAAACCTTCTCCTGCAAAGAGTTAA
>CAZQFO010000231.1:0-2090 GCA_964592695.1 uncultured Candidatus Peribacteria bacterium | reverse complement strand
CATCTTTACCATTGTAATAATTTCCCTTTGTGGAATGGGTGGTTTTTTTTATACAGAATTTGCTAATGATCTAAAGACGGAGATAAATCACCATCTCAATAGTGTTATTGAGTTAAAACATGATTCTTTGAATCAATTTTTGAACGAAACCAAGGAACATATTCAGGATTTTCAAGCAGATGTAGACATAAAAAGAAACTTACAAATAATAAGCAAAAAATCTATATCAGATCAAGAAGAAATAATTGGCGTTAACGATAGTTTTTATCAGCGGTTAAATCAATTTACAGATATTCATAAAGAATTTAATCAGATTATATTAGCCGACAAACACGGAAAAATTGTATTTGTTTCTACTCCGGAAAAACAAGGACATATTGGGAATTTTGTAGATGAAGAATTTAAAATGTCCTATTCATTATTTAAAAAAACAAAAGAAAGTATTCATCTAACAGATGTTATTTATCATAAAGAATTTGATACACATATCATGGTGATAGCAGCCCCTTTGGTCTTAGATGGTGATATTATTGGCCGAGTAATTGCTGAAATTGATTTTAAATACTTGAGTAGTCTTATAAAAAATAACACAGGGATGGGGGAAACAGGAGAAACCTATCTTTTGGGGAGTGATTATTTTATGCGGACTGGGTCCCGTTTTATGCCAGATAAAATAGCACTTAAACATAAAATGAAAAATGAAAACACAGAGGAATGTTTTGAAGATTATGAGAAGTATGAAATTCAAAATAATGAAATCGAATCCCATGCAGAAGAATTGTTCTCTTATATTGGACATCGTGGAAACATGGTTTTGGGAACACACACATACGTAGAGCAAAAAAAATGGTGCATGATTGCCGAAATAGAAGAGTCAGAAATATTTCTACCATTGCAGAGGTCAACCAGAAATTTTTTATACAGTGGAGGAATATTATTGGTATTTTTGTATTTAGTTATTGATTGGATTGCAAAAAAAATTGTAAATCCTATCCAGGAGTTAAGAAGGGGAGTGGAAATCATCGAACAGGGTAATCTAAATCATAGGGTAGGTACAAATGATAATGATGCGATTGGCAGGCTTTCTCAAGCTTTTGACAAAATGACAAAATCTATCCAAAAGTCTGAGAGTGAAATTGAAAGAAAAGTATTAGAACAAACAGAAGAAATCCAAAAACAAAAAACAAAACTTGAAAAACAACATTTGGCTATGAAAAATATCCTGGAAGATGCCGAATCCGAAAAAGAAAAATCTCAACATTTGGCGGCAGATTTGGACAAGTTTAGACTTGCTGTAGAGGGATCTTCTGATCATATTGTTATCAGTGAACCGGATGGAAGAATCGTATTTGCAAACAATGCGGCATCTAAAATTACAGGGTTTTCATTGAATGAAATGAAAGCAGATGGGGGTTCGCTTTGGAGAGGTGAAATGGAAGAGGATTTTTATCAAAATATGTGGAATGCTATACTCAAAGACAAAAAACCATTTGAAGGAGAAATTAAAAATGTACGAAAAAATGGAGAAGAGTATATTGTTGAGTCACATATTTCTCCGATTTTGAATAAAGCAGGAGACGTTAAATTTTTCGTTGGTATAGAACGGGATATAACAGAAGCTAAAAAGATGGATGAAATGAAGACAGAATTTGTGTCTATAGCTTCTCATCAATTGAGAACTCCTTTGTCCGCAATTCGTTGGTTTTTGGAAATGCTTCTTAATGGAGATATGGGAAAACTAAAATCCGAGCAAAAAGAGGTTTTAGAACAGACATTAATTTCAAATAATCGGATGATAGCATTAGTAAATGATATGTTAAATATGGCGAGGATAGAGTCTGGTACTTTAAAATTATGTCAGGAAAAGTTTGATTTTGGAGCATTGACTTTGGAGGTACTAGGGCACATCGAACCTGTTCTCAAGACAAAAAAGCAAGTATTATCTGTTAAAATCCCCAAAAAATTGCCACAAGTTTTTGCTGACCGAAAAATGATATTTCATGTTGTACAGAATTTAGTAGCAAATGCTAGCAAGCAATCTGTCTGAAGTTAGGGGGACGCCCTCTAATTTGCACAAAATACTTGCGAAA
>CAZQFO010000230.1:0-2116 GCA_964592695.1 uncultured Candidatus Peribacteria bacterium | reverse complement strand
TTTCGCAAGTATTTTGTGCAAATTAGAGGGCGTCCCCCTAACTTCAGACAGATTGGGTGTCATCGGACTTGGGGGATTCCTTTTTACAATAAAAAGAGCATTCCAATCAATTTTTATGCAACCGGCACTAATTCATTTTGAAAAAGAATCTACCCCAACTTTTAATTCTGCAATGAATTTAGTTAATGGGAATTGGTGGTCTGTTTTTATTTCTGTAATTGGATTTGTTGTTATTGTTGCATTACCACGAATCGTCATAACTCTTTTTCCATTTTTTCCTGAATCCATTAATGGTATAGTTGGAGGGATATATTCGTTTTTTATTGAGGCTCCATTAGCTATAATTTTTGTTTATTTTCTGATGATTTTTTTATCTAGAAAAAAAGAAACTGCTCTCAATAATTAATTTCATGATAAAAAATTTGCATAATCTAAAATAATCACTAAATTTTGGATTCTTAAAAACTATTTACTATGTCAAAGAAACCAGCGCCTACTAAAAAGCAAGCTGTTAGTTCTACCCGATCGCGTCATGCTACGTATATGCGAAAAAAGCGAATTAAATTGCAAAATGGTTTAGTACTCGATAAATGTTTGGATTGTGGGGCAACAAAGAAACGTCATTATGTATGCCAAGAATGTGGAAAATATAAAGGACGACAAGTTTTTGAAGTACAAAAAATGGCTTCTCCAATACAGGAAGTTGAAGCTTGATTGCGCTCTGCAGGTTAACAATTTTTTAAAATGGCTGATAAAATAGATAAGAAGGCTCGTCATGAAAGTCGTGTTACGGCCATTAAGACTATTTTTGCGTTTATGGCTCGTGAATCAGAAATCCCATTAGCAGATTGTTATGCTCATGTGTTAGATGTAGGGGGCTTAAAATCTGATGATTTCTCAAAGAGATTGATTAGTGTTGTGGAGCAAGATTTATCCAAGATAAAATTATTAATTCGGACGTATGCTTCCGATTTTTCGATGAAGAAGATATCGGCTATGAATTGGGCTATTCTGACTGTGGGAATGACCGAGATGAAATATTTTGATACGCCTCCGATAGTTGTGATAAATGAGTACATAGAACTAGCAAAAGATTTTGGAGAAACTAAGTCTGCATCGTTTGTTAATGGGGTATTAGACACGTATAGGAAGACAATAGGGAAAGAGCGCGAACAGACAATTGAGGTTTCTGAGAGCAATAACTCCTAAAAGCATATGCAAAATTTCAAGCCATTATTCGTCAAGCTCGGATTTGAGTTAACTGATCAGA
Source organism: uncultured Candidatus Peribacteria bacterium (assembly GCA_964592695.1). GTDB lineage: Bacteria > Patescibacteriota > Gracilibacteria > UBA4473 > UBA4473 > CAZQFO01. Next base: position 846 of record CAZQFO010000230.1, on the reverse strand, counting down.
AGCTTCTCATGGAAGCTTTTACACATCGATCCGTGTGCAATGAAAGACCCAATGCTGAACATAATGAAAGGTTGGAGTTTTTGGGAGATGCAGTATTAGAGCTAGTGACTACTGAGTATTTATTTCAGAACTATTCTGATCCAGAGGGTGTTTTGACAAACTATCGTTCTGCGTTAGTTAAAAAAGAATCGTTAGCTTCAGTTGCACGAAAATTGAAGTTAGGGGATTTGCTTTTTTTGTCTCGGGGAGAAGCAAGTTCTGGTGGTAGAAATAAAGATTATTTATTAGCCAATACTCTAGAAGCTCTGATTGGAGCTATATATTTACATAAAGGATACCCCTCATCACAAGATTTTATTCAAGAATGGATTTTGGTTCAATTACCACAGATAATTGCCTCTCAAGCTCACATTGATGCAAAATCTCAATTCCAAGAGGAGGCTCAGGCAGACCTTGAGGTAACTCCTCACTATGAAGTAATTTCCGAATCTGGATTAGATCATGATAAGACTTTTGTTTTGGGAGCTTTTTTGGGAGGGAAAAAAGTAGGGGAAGGGAGAGGAAGATCAAAGAGAGAAGCTCAAATGAAAGCGGCAGAAAATGCTTTGGAGAATAAGGGTAATTGGAATTAATTTGACTTTTTCACAAAAGACTGCGAAAAAGATATTTACAGACTATTAGGAACTGGAACCCTGCGGATCTGCTTAATGCTCTTCAATAAAGAGGGTGTAATCACAGGGTTGTCTCACGCTAGGTTTGTACAGTGATTCCTCAATAATGGATGTACTGTTTTCGGAATATTGCCGATTTTCCCGAGGTCTTGCTCGCTATGCTCGCTTCGACCTC
>CAZQFO010000229.1:0-2138 GCA_964592695.1 uncultured Candidatus Peribacteria bacterium | reverse complement strand
ATCGCAAAAACTACAACTTTAGTTTTTTTTACTGGTACGTCATTGGAGTAATTACTCGTTCAACAAAAAATCATTTGGAAAGGTGTAATTTTTGAGTAGATTCCAAATATAAAAATTAAACTAAAAATAAGATGACAGATCTTGGAAACCCTGAAAATGGATGTGGACTGGAGAAGGTAGATATGAACGAGGTAAGACTTATTGCAGTGCAGGATATCATCGACATGGATTCTGATAATTGGATTAAATCTCTTGAAGTTCTTGTGAATTTACCAGCAGGAAGGGATCGTTTTTCTGAGGCCTGTGTAGTGGCAATTTTGAATGAAAATTCAAAGCCCATTGAACAGCGTGAGTTTGATTCTGATGTGTTTTTATCGGCCTGTGTGACTGCTGGAATGCTAACTGTAAATGAATTAATTGAGGTTGAACAGCTACAAGAAAAACAAGAAAGGATTGCTGTTCTTCCGGGAAGAATAAGAAAAAGAGTTGGATCGATAAATCATAATTAACTTCAAAAATAAATGATTATTATATATATTATCCTTGGATGCTCAATATGTTTCGAAAAATTATTCCCGAGAGATCTTCTGTCAGACTTTTTTATCACAAAGTTTCAGCAGTTTTGGCTGCGGTTTTTTATCGGTTTCCTGCTACTAGATTAAAAATCATTGCAGTCACCGGTACTTCAGGGAAATCAACAACTACTGAACTTATTCATTATTTGATTCAGAGTAGCGGACGAAAATGTGGATCGATTTCTACTGTGAATTATCACTTCGAAGAAAAAGTAGTTCCCAATCCGACATTTCGAACTACGCTCCGATGTTGGACAATGCAAAAATTATTACGAAAAATGGTTTCTCTGGGTATTGAATATTGCGTGATCGAAGTGTCATCACATGCTATTGATCAAAATCGCATTTGGGGAATCGATGTTGATATAGCTGTAGTTACGAATGTCAGTAATAATGAACATCTGGATTATCATAAAACATATGATGACTATGTGAAAACTAAAACAAAACTATTTCGTAGGTTAAATCTAACGTTGAGGAAATCTGGAGTTCCTAAAGTGTCTATCGTAAATATAGATGATCCAAATTATGAAATTTTTCAGAATATTCCTGCTGATCGAAAATGGGCATTTTCGACTAAAAAACCAGCTGATATAAGGGCTGAAAATATAAGATTATCTAACCAGAAAACTGAGTTTACTCTTCACGTTCCGAATTTTTCATCAGAAATTTCTGTGCCTCTGTTGGGACGATATAATGTAGAAAATATATTAGCCGCTACTGCTGTGGCTATTTCTTTTGGGGTGGAAGTAGTATCTGTCAAACAATCGTTAGATTCATTTCCAGGAGTTCCAGGGCGTCTCGAATTGGTAAACACAGGACAAAAATTTCCAGTAATTGTTGACTTTTCTTATAAACCATCTGCGTTAGAAGCAGTGTTAAAGTTTCTCAAGGAAACTACAGAAGGGAAGATAATAGTTGTTTTTGGTGGGGCTTATGGAAGAGCAAAAGAAAATCTTACAGAATGTGGGAAAATATTAGATAAAATGGCAGATTCCATTGTATTAACTACTGACGATCCTAATAATGATGATCCCATAAGGCTTGCATCAGATATTCGTAATTCGATAAACCGATCTGAAACCGAGGGTTTTTTTGAAATTGAAGATCGATATGAAGCTATCCGATATGCTATATATACAGCGGAAGATGGCGATGTTGTACTTGTTGCCGGGCGTGGACATGAACAAACTCAAAACATTGGAAATCTCAGTATTCCATTTGATGATAGGTTGGTATGTCGAGAGATATTGGAGGGGATGAAAAATTAAGTTAGAGTTTATTGTACTAGATTATTTATTGATTGAGCTATCAGTTTTTTAATTTTTACTTGAATTTCAAATGAAGACTAATACGATGTCTGAGTTCTTTGGTGAAATAAAATCATAAATGCACGAGTGGTGAAATTGGTATACACGCTGGTCTTAGGAACCAGTGCTTTACGGCGTGAGGGTTCGAGTCCCTCCTCGTGCACCATGCGGGACAGCATGATTAAACTGTTCCGTAACACCGCTTTCCGACTGGCTTCCTTGAAGTTCAAGGTAGTCATTTTCGGAAGTACCT
>CAZQFO010000228.1:0-2170 GCA_964592695.1 uncultured Candidatus Peribacteria bacterium | reverse complement strand
TTAGCATTGCTGAAATCTTAGATTTCAATCTTTCGCCGTTAGGCTATTGTTCTATAATTCTGAACGAACCAATTTGCTTCGCATTTTGGTAAATCGGAAAACATTACGCCAATTCCTGCGAAGATTGCTATTATTGCTTCTCTGTTACTTATTTTTTGTGCCACGTTTTCATAACTTTTCTTCGTCATTGTTTTGAAAAATTATTTGCTAATTTATCAGTACTGATTATATATGTTTTGTCAATCTTATTTTGTTGATATTTTTCAGGAAAAATAAATAATTAGTTTAGATGTTTGGTATTAATCTATTGTTTTCTCCAAAAATTTGTTTCGGACGACGTCCGAGGGGAAAGGGGCGAAAGGAGATTTAGGATGGATGAGATTGGTTTTTGATAGTGTGCCTCAAATTATGAGGCTCTTTTTATTCTTTAATTTTATATTTAAAATGGAAACTAATACAATCGATACTCCTTCAGATATTTTTTGGAAGTTATTTGATGAGACTGAGTTAATGATAATAAATGAGTTAGATAATTATGAGAAGGATTTAGACCAGTTTTCTAATAATCCTCGATATAGAGCTGTTCTTGCTAGGGATTTTGAACCATCGATAAATGAGGCTAAGGAAAAATTAGAATATTTGAGAGGTGTTAGGAAGGTTTTTGAAGTATCTTTTTTGTCTATTCCTCCTGAAATGCTGGATGATATTCCTGTTGATTCGGATCAATTTTATAGATTTATTACTGATCTTAATGGTTATATTGAAAAAGGAGAATTTCCCGGAAAAGAAAACGAGTCAGTATTAAGAGATGAGTCCCCTTCTCTGAGTCGGGGGCAGCAATTTATAAGTTCTGTTCGAGGAGGAATTAATCGACTGACAATGAATGTGCAATTGATGAGTGTAATTCGGTCTTAGTGTTTTGAGCTCTTCCCATGTGTTTTTTAATGCATGGGGAGAGGGTTTGTGGTGCTGCTATCGATTAGGTTTTGGTGTGAAAAGCATATAAGTTACATAAATTTAAAGTAAAATTTCAAAAAATGAATGAATATAAGTTTGTAGTGTCAGGATATGATGGTGTCAAGGTGGCGGATTCTGATGCTTTTGATACTTTTGATGAAGCGTTGGCGGAAACTACGTTTTTGCAGAATGATACTGATATTATTATAAAAAAATGGTATCCTCCCAAAATTTCAGTGTAACGCCTTCACATGAAATGCGGGAAACTGCATAAACACTGGATGAAGAAATTGGATTTTTAGGATTTACATTGGAATTTTGGGAGGATACAAAAAATGTACTATTCGAGATGGAAAAATCGTGCAGCAAGTTGTTGATTCGGTGATACGAGGAACTACTGTTCCGTTTTTTAGATCATCTGTTCGAAAGTCGAATCTAGTGTCTGAATAAAATTCTGTTATTTAAATTTGATTTTGAGGTAGAAGTTTTTATAATCAGTTTGTTGTTTTAGATTATACTCCGTCGCTTTTGAATTTTAGAATTTGTATAATTTGTCAAAATTTATTCTACTTCCATCGCCGACTTAGCTCAGCTGGTTAGAGCAGCTGTCTTGTAAACAGCAGGTCATCGGTTCGAATCCGATAGTCGGCTCCATACCGGACTCGTAGCATCAGAAACCATACTTTCCTCTTTGGTAGTACGGTTTTTGAGCGGTTCGAACACGCCTTTTTGAGTTCTGACTAATTTGACTCCTTTTTCGACAAGCTCAAACGGCTCATCGAACTCTATATCTAAGATATTACCATTAAGTAAAAAGTTCGAACCAACCTTTTTTAAGATTAATCTTTTGGTTTCTATCGACCCTTTTTCAAATTTTTCACTGGCTAGTTTTGAAAAATCAAACAGATCACGAACTTTGTCTATCCAGTCAGCTCTTTTTTCAGAATAGTTCTGAATATCATCTCCCTGCCGATGTAACTGTAAAGTCAGCTTATTCTTCATCTTTGTGTAAGTCTCATCGTCTACGATCTTTTTGAGCAACTTCTCTGCAAGGATTCCAAGCTGATCCTCCGTATCATTATACTTTTTCTGTAGAACTGCCCGCTCTCTGGAAGCACTATTCATTTCCATTTTGTGCTTTTTTTCCAGTTCTTCTAAAAATAGTGGGTAGGCGAGAGGATTATACCACTCGCCCCCCGTTGCCGCAATAGGG
>CAZQFO010000227.1:0-2188 GCA_964592695.1 uncultured Candidatus Peribacteria bacterium | reverse complement strand
GATTTAGACGAAGCTATTTGGAAACAAAATACAAACCAAACGGAGAGAATGTGGGGCAAAATATTGTTGCTCAATGGAAAAAAAAAGGAGGAATAGATGTTCTGATGGATAAAGTGATAAGTCTTTATCCGGAAAAAAAGATTCAGTGGGAGAAGCGAGAGAAAAAAAGTTATTCAGAAACCGAAGCGATAGAGCACATACTTGCTGCCTGGGATCAATATGAAGCTCTTCCTAAGAATCAAAAGAAAGGATTTAGACGAAGCTATTTGGAAACAAAATACAAACCAAACGGAGAGAATGTGGGAAGAAAAATTGTGCAGTGGAGAAAAAAAGAAGGTGGAATTTCTCGATTAATACTTAAAGCATTTTTACAGCTACATCGAAATAATCCTAAATATTTTAATGAAAACAATGTAATAGAAATAATCAATGAGTTTTCTTCTACTAGTACAACTCTTGGAGGTCCCATAATGCACCACCTCTCCCTCATTGGCAATCGCCAATCCTTCCTCAACTTCATCCACCCCCTATTCCCCGAAACCACCATCTCCGAACAGGCTAAAATCACCTCCCACATCCCCGACCACACCTCCAAACACCCCACCTACATCATCCAAACCCAAAACCACTTCCAGGGATTAATAGAATGGGAACGAGACGAAATCACCGACAACGAACTTCTGGAAATGAATAAAAATCTCGCAGAACACGAAGCCTTCGTAAAATTCTTCAACCATCCAGCTGAAGCTACCAGAGAAAACCACCTCACCAACTTCGTCCACTCCCTCGACCCACAAATCACCGCATTCCAATACAAACAACAAATCAACGATAATCCATACTGCCTCAAAGGACATAAAGAAACAACCCAACCAATGCTCATAGGAGAAGTAATCGAAGGACAATCTGGGAAAGACTTTTTCAGAGATATGAAAGCATCAGATGATGAAGAAGCTAACGAGGATTCACTCCAAATGGCACATAATACCATCGAAACGATTATCAGATTGCACAATAAATGGTCGGAAATTCGAAAACAGGAATTAGATAAATCCCAATCATTTGAATCCAGTAAATACCGATTTATTCATCAAAAAGGTCACGAAAAGTTATTTCCCAAATCACAAAATTATTTAAGCGAAAAAGTTCTAGATAGTATCAACTTTGGAGGATTTACTGGCTACGTCCACGGAGACCTCCATACCGGAAACCTCTGGGTAAATTATGAAGACGAAGAACCTCAAGTCCGACTGATCGACTTCGAGAGTTTGGGAAAAGGAAACGTACTTATGGATCTGGAACCACTTCTGGAGCAGTTTGATGACGAAACAGCCGATGAATTACTCCGCAAATACTGGAACGATCGTGATATGACTCGAAGTGAATCAGAAATAATCCGTGACAAAGAAAGTATGCAGGCTCTCCGCCTGAGACGATATTTCATCTACTCCCTGAACCTCAAATTCAAAATTGATGGGTATATGAAGGAAATCAAACAAATCCATAATACCTTTAAAAACACAAAGAACCTGACAGAAAAAGCTAGACAAGAACTGGAATACTTCGTCGCTGAAGCTAAAACACTTATCGACATATCTATTCCAGAACGAAAAACCCTGGTGTCATTGATCCCGGAATCTGCTCCTGATGCTTTTATTGACGAAATCAATGCAGCTTTTGATCACACCGAAACCCTCAAAAAACTAAAATTCTACGATAGTCTCCCATCATCTTGTAGCTATCGAACACAGAAGGGATCACTCCTTTCTTTTGATTCTCGAGCAGAACGACAAGTGGGACTGCTATTGGAAAAAATAATCCCAAACTTTGAATTAAAAACAGGCAAAACATTCCAAAAAAAATCAAAAGGAACAAAGAACTTCAAATACGATTTTGTTATTCCGGTTGATTCTGAGAAATCCATAATCATTGAATACCATCCCATGTACTGGGAAACCCTCAAAAAAGGAAACGAAGGAAAATCAGAAGCCACCCTCAGAAAAGAATATATGACAGCTCGATCCAGATATACGGATCACCCAATTCTCCTCCTCGAGAAATGTCCGCTCGATATGTCCGAATTTGCTGCCAAACTCCAAGCCCATCTCCCGGAATTTGCCAATATAGAAAATATTGAATCTTTTGGTTTCAACCATTTTTCGTAACAAAGCCTGTCAAGCACACGCCA
>CAZQFO010000226.1:0-2214 GCA_964592695.1 uncultured Candidatus Peribacteria bacterium | reverse complement strand
GGCGACTTGCTGCGCCTGTCGAACAGACGATGGAGCAAACGAGTACTTTTAAGGGGGGGGGTGGATGTTATGGGGGTGATTTCTCATAGTCAAACAGGAGTGAAAAAAGAAAAACTTGTATTAGCTGATCAGGATTTTAGTGCGGATTCGGTGACTTATTTCTTTGAAAGGCAAGAAGAAAAAGAAAAATATTACCTATTGATGTTGGATGAGTTTGATATGATAGATCCTGATAAAAAAGAAGAAACCCAGAAGCAGTTTGGGCAGTTGATGAAGAGTTTTTCTAATAGATTAAAAAGAACGAAATTAGTAATCGTGGGAGTGTCAAAAAATTTGGAAGAATTAATGGGGGCACATCCTTCAAATTTACGAGTCATAGATGGGATTAAGATTAAAAAGATGCCAGATAATACTTTGCAGAATATATTGGATAAAAGAGTGGGGTTATTAGATATATCATTTACAGATGCTCTGAAGAAAAAAATGATAACTGTATGTGAAGGGTCTCCTTATTTGATGCATTTATTGGCTTTGGGGATTGTGTTAGACGGAGGGGAAAAAGAAATATATGAGGAAGGGGATTTTGAAAAAGGGTTGGATTTTGCTTATGGAGAGATGGGGAAAAAATCATAGTGTGTTTGGGTTTTGTGTTTTAAAATAAATGCATATTCTCGCTACATGAAATTCGTGTTTTGTTTTTTCTTTTTTGAAATATCTGATACAATTTTTTTATCAAGGTTTGTTTTTTATTATTAATTATTAATTTATTAAACCAATATAAAAAACTACAAAATGACTGGTTTCGTTCTTTCTTCATTAGTTTTTGCAGGGTCCGTATCTGCGATCGTGTGGCCGGATTCTCCAGCTACAGAACCGGATGGAGGAAAGATAGGTGCATTGATTACACCGGATAATACAAATAGCAGAGTGGGTATTAATAATGCAACTCCAGCAACTGCACTAGATGTGACTGGCACGGTTACGGCTACGGAGTTTGTGGGAGGAGGCGCTGGGTTGACGGGGATAGTAGAGGGAGATCTGTCGTATGGATCTAGTGCGAGTTCTCCGGATGATGCGGTTTATGTGGATGATGATGGGGATGTGGGGATAGGGACGGCGAGTCCTACCACTAACTTAGAAATTAAGGATGCAGTGGCAACATCTGGGCTTGGAAATGGAACAGCTTTGTATATACGAAATACAGATGGTGCAGCAATTGATAGGCGTGCAGAACTTCGTTTTGCTGCTGGAACATCATCGGATTTGCCGTATGGTATTATTTCAGTATCAAGATCTTCTACGGATGCTGCTGGAGATATGATATTTGCAACATTAAAAGATGGAGAAGGAGCTGCAGTAGAACGTATGAGAATAGATAATGTTGGTAATGTGGGGATAGGGACGACGAGTCCGGGATCTGAATTAGTGGTTGCAGATTCAAGTGCAGTTGCAGAATTGAGAATAGATTCAGCAGCTAGTAATGAAGTAAAGTTAAGTTTTCAAGAGGCGGGAACAACTAAGGGACTTATTGATTATAGAGCTGACCAAACAACAGAACGATTCGATTTCTTTGTAGGAGGAAGTGCTGCTGGTAATAGAGTTATGGTGCTAGAAGACGGTGGAAACGTCGGTATAGGAACAGTTTCCCCAACAACACTATTAGAATTAAATGATGGAACGACTCAAGGTGGATATTTAGCAGAAACAATGCTTGGAATAAATCCAGATGATTCATCGGATTCTGCTATTTCTTTTCTTGCTGATTCAACTGGAACGCTTGATCAAACCATTTATTTTGGTGATCAAGCAGATGCTGATGAAGGTTATATAAGGTATACACATACAACAGATTCTATGTTTTTTGGGCAAAACGGAGGGGATGTGATGACAATAGATAGTTCTGGTGATGTTGGGATAGGGACGACGGCTCCGGGGGCGAAGTTGGACATAGCAACTCCAACAAGTGGAAAGGCATTGGAAGTAAATGGTACTGAGTCAAAACATTTTGTGCATAAATTGAATTTTTATAATCACTTTTAAGATCAAAAAGAGCATCAGAGGAAGTGAGATCAGTATCCAAAAAATCTTTTTGAAATCGAACCAACTCTGTAACCTGACGAATCCAACCAATATGATTTTCAAGAATTAACGTCGGAAAGAGCAAAATTCTATCTGCTGCAGAGACTCCACAACTTTTTAGTTTATCTAACGGAG
>CAZQFO010000225.1:0-2232 GCA_964592695.1 uncultured Candidatus Peribacteria bacterium | reverse complement strand
AGCCAGCGATGATAGGTTGATTTTATTTTTTAAAATATGGAGCCAGATGGAAGGGGGAAGATTTGGGATGACGTGTTTTTTTTAAAATTTTTTAAGACATTCTCTTATACTCAACACTTCCCAGCACACGAAAAAAGGAATTACCCTAAAAAAAATCGGTCGAGACATTTAGAACTCATAATAGAGTGAAACGCCCGAACCGATTTTTTGTTTTTAAATGAGGAATTAGCCTCGATCTCTCGCCTTGTTTTGGTAAGGATGTCCGTTTACCAACGGTGTCTTTTGGTGGTCAGAACTACGGTTTATCACGAAGGATAGGTTGTGTATCGACACAAACAATTTGGAGTGCACGACTCTGAAGTAGTAAGGTTCAGAAGCGACGTCACAAAGCACAGAGATTTGAAAGAACTTTTTTGATTTAATTTATCTTTAGTAAGTAAATCAAGACATTATATTTATTTCTTATGCCCGTGTCAATTATTTTATATTGATGAGATGCTTAAGATATTTTATTGTATAACTTTTGAGATCGAAAAAGAGCTTATTTAAGCGGTTTTGGGGAATGCAGGATAATACAAAAAAACTACCTCTTTCTTAAAAAATCACGGAGACGACGAATCGTCTCCGATTATAGCTGGTTGCAGAAGAAATCAGATGAAAAGTATTCCCTTATACATGGGTTTATCAGTTGTGAAGCAAAGATACATGAATACCATGAGCTTTAACCGATCATGTTTTCGAAGCATAAAAACCGAGCCGAGTTTCTTTTTCTGAATTTCTCCATTTGTAAAAATCACTCGTACCTCATCATTTTGAACAGAAATCATCAAATTTCCTTTTTCGCCTCGAATTGCATAATCCTTTCCGGGTTCAAGCATAAAAACCTTTCCCCGGACTTGAGTAGATTTTTCACGATCATCAAGTATTTCTGGAATCGTGGTCATTATTGAAACCTCCTATTTCCATTCTTCAGAATCAGGCCAACTCAACACACAGTTATCTAGCTTTCCTCTCATCTCAAAGAGCAACCTTTGTAATGACGGGTTTTGATTGGTAAGGTTGATGGCTATCGCAGATGCTTCATCGGGTCTCCCATTAACGAAAACACCTTTATTATTCCACCAACAATACGATACCTGGGATGTAGAGCCTCTAATAACGATGCAAATCGTATTCTTTGGAAGATTAAATTTGTCTCCCGGTTTACTGATTGTGAAAACATTTTTGAACATTTTTCATCTCCTCCATCTGCACAACCTTCAGGCTCGAGCATCCTATCTCGAACCATCAGAAAAAATATCAAAGACGGCATCCTGCCATCAACAATTCGGATCAAATACATACAAACCCAAAGGAACACAGATCTATCGATATTTAAAAGAACGAGTCCACATGTTGAGAGATTTATTTTTGATTTTACCAATGATCAACTGATAATCCCTTACATATTTTCCTTCCCAATTGATCAGAGATTTCATTATGTCGTGGAATCGCTTCCATCCCTCCTGTCATTGGATTTATCCACAGTGAATGTGAGTTCTCTTCTCTTTTCAGGCAACATCCATTTCTTCGCAAATGTCTCAATAGTGCACTTCTCTTCATTTAAGCAAGAACTATGGTTTCTCTAATAGCTTCATCTGGAACACCACGAAGTGCATCCGTTCTTCGATCTTCCAATATCAATGCAATAGCCTCAGCCAAATTTTCCTTACATTCATCCTGTGTTTTTCTCTGCCCATTTGCTCCGGGAACTTCTAAACAATACCCAACAAACCACTCGCCATCCTTTTCAATAATGACCGTGAACTGATTGTGTAATCTTGTTTTTACAGCTGTCATCTGGATAAATATACTATTGTAAAACCCCAAACAGTCAAAATAATTTTTTATACAAAAAAACGATTCTCTTTCATTTCGAACGCATCGACTAAAGGGGATTTGGATCATGGGTGAACCAATGTAAATACAAAACCCATAACTTCTCGGAATTGTATCTCTCTATACAAAAAATTTTCAATTACCATTTACCAATTCTTCAATCAATGATCATTTTATTAATTTTCAAACCAAAATTTCAAAATAGTTAACTGATAAATTGGAAATTAAATGATCATTGTAAATTGATAATTAATCATATTTTTATACAAAAAGATACAATCCCATACCCTAGCCTCTGAAAAGGCGATAATCCATCCGCACATTCCCGTACGGATACCTTGTTACGACTTAAGC
>CAZQFO010000224.1:0-2279 GCA_964592695.1 uncultured Candidatus Peribacteria bacterium | reverse complement strand
CCACCCCCTGTTACCCGTATTAAAACCGGGCGCCCTACCCACAAGACGAGGGCGACTCATCACCCACGACTCCGTACTTAACTACAGTAATTTTCCATCGGAAAAACTTTCTGTTACATAATGTCTTCCTCTCGAAATTGAATCTAATCGCATTCAATTTCAGGACAAAAACATTACATACACAATCACTTCTCAAGCAAGCGATTAATTTCTACCGTAAAAAGAACTGTGGTATCTTACAAAAAAACAAACACACGTCAAAACTTTTCTCCTATTTTTTTAATCAAAATTAAGTTTATCAACTAATTTAGCAATCCCAGGAACCCGAAATATTTTCCCCTCTATGCAATTAATAATACATAAAATCACCAAAATAATATACCCGAGAGTTACCAACACATCTAATGCCCAATGAAACCACTTCACCCAAAATAAACAAATAAATATGATACATAATATCATTCCCTGCTTCCCATTAAACTGACAAAAATCCGATTTAGGTTTCAAAACTAAAGGCAATATACAAAAGAAAAGAATGTACCCAACTGCTGAAAGAGTTTTCTCTCCGCCAGTCAATCCACTTGCATCTTTTTTTATCTCATTCTCATCAACTAATTTTGCATTAGCTTTTTCAATCTCCTTCCCCTCTTTTACCTTTTTTGCAACCTTTTCTGCTATATCTTTTTTTGCCTCTTTTTTCTCAGTCATACCAGATTCATGATCAGCCTGAGACTGTTCCACTTTTTCTTGATGTTCAGAAACGGTTTCCGATTTTTCTTCAGCCATTTTAATATTGAATTTTAGATTTTTAATTGAGGGGACATCCTTCTACACAGAAAAATGAATTTATTTTAGCACTTACTTAAGCGCTTCCAAAAACTTCTCTAACAAAAATCGAATAGACCTTATCGAATCATCATTTCCGGGGACAATATAATCAATACCATCGGGATCAGCATTTGCATCCGCTACGGCTAACACAGTTATATGATTTTTATTGGCTTCTTGGATCGCTAATCGATTTGTCACCGCATCCATTACCACCACTACCTCAGGTCTTTTTCTCATCTCCGCCACTCCTCGAAATGAAGCATCTAATTTATCTAAATCTTTTTTAAACTGAGCTACTTCTTTTTTCTTATACTTGTTAATTTCCCCATTTTCAAACTGTGCTTTTAAATTTAAATAATGATCGATTCTTTTTCGAACTTCTGAAAAATTTGTAAGTAATCCGGGAATCCATTTTTGATCAACAAAAAAATGTCCCGTCGGAATAACCTGTTTTTGAATCTCAAGAGCCACCTGAGGCTTGATTCCCACAAACAAAACTTTGTGATTCTTTTTCTTTGCATCAGACAAAAACTTCATTGCAACTTCAAGCAATACAGCAGATTTTTCTAAATCGATAATATGGACTTTATCTCGATTCCCATAGATATAGGGTTTCATCTTAGGATTCCATTTTTCGGACTTGTGACCGATATGAACTTGATTTTTAAAGAGATCTTGGACCAAGGTACTGCTCATTTTTGATAATGTAAAGAAATACTAGCCATGAGATATTAATAAAAAAAACGAATCAGGCAAATTTTTTTGGATTGAAAAATATCTTTCACTCATTATGTTTGATTTTGTATGAAAGAAAAATTACCTGAAATTGTTCGCAAAAAACCTAAATTCCCTCGATTTAAACACAAATCAGATATCGGTAATTTTTTTGATTTTGTTTTTGGTGCCTTAATTTGGTTGGTATTAATTATATTCTTTTTTATTGGATTATATGTAAACTGGTTTAGTCGAAGTTTAATTTATTTACTTCGTTTGGTGCATTTCAAGCATTACCATGTACCATTTTGGTTTTCATTAGTAGTTACTATATTTTTATTTCCGATAACATTGGTGGTAATATTATTAAGTGTGTTTGTGAAAATTGTGAGGGAATAAAAATTTATTTTGCAAATCAAAAGGAAGTGCCACCAAGTTTATACTCTGGGTGGCACAGAGTTTGGCGGTCATTATAGATGTAGTTTATTTTTCCAGCACACAAATGGTTAGTTTGCTCGGATACACAGAAACGGTATCAGATTTAGACAGCATAGACCTCATAGTCACGGCAGAGAAAAACTTTCTCTGGACTCAAGATCGTCTCAGGATTTATAGCATGACGCTTGAGAAAATCAGGATCGGAGGCAATCGTACAAATGGCTTTCTTCGCCTCTTGTAACGGATCTTCCAAGATTAAAATCTTAACTATCCTCATCAGAAAGCCAAAAGAGGCT
>CAZQFO010000223.1:0-2310 GCA_964592695.1 uncultured Candidatus Peribacteria bacterium | reverse complement strand
CACTGGGGGAATTCTCAAAGTGATGGCTTTTGTGAAAAAAAGAACCGACATCGCTCATCGCTGGCTCCATTGTCCGTCAAATTGATCATAAAAAACAAGAAGGCTGTGGAGCCTGATTGCATATGTTAGATATAAATATAATATTTCTTCATGCCTACAATAAGAATAAACAAGGAAAATGAGAATGCGTTTCATTTTTTAACCCTCACAACAATCGAATGGGTCAACATATTTACAAAGCCTTTACAAAACCTGAATATTTCAAAATCCTGGTTGAGAGTCTTGATTTCTGTAGAAAGAAAAAGGGGTTGATGATAGTTAATTTTATTTTTTAAACTATGGAGCCAGCAGAGAGGGTGAATATTTTTTCAAAAGCCTTTTTTTTGGTTCTAAAGTAGCTTGTAATCGATTCGGGATGACGTGTTTTTTTTAAAAGACATGCTCTTAATACTCAACACTTCCCAGCACACGAAAAAAGTATTTAGCCCTCATAACTACTGACGTTTGTTATCCCACGATTGAAATCATAGGTTAACAAATAAGGAAATTGGCATGGTTGTGAATATGATCTACCTGTCTTTATGTGTGTAAAATTACAACTTTTTTAAACCGATATCAAAGGCAACCCCCTCATCAAATCCTCATCTCTAACCTCTTTTCCCTTACTCCTTCGACTATTCTCCACCTCTTTTAGATATTCCTCCGTCACCTCAGGAGTCACATATTTCCCATCAAAACACCCCGTACAAAATTCCTGCACATCTGATTTTTTAAATTTCACAGAATTCACCAGATCTTCAACCGTCTGATAAAAAATTTCATCCACATGAAGAATCTTTTTGATTTCTTCCATAGTCATCCCAGAGGCCACAAGTTCCTTTCGCGAAGGAACATCAACCCCATAAACACACGGATTTATCAGAGGAGGAGCCGCACTGGCTACATATACTTTTTTAGCTCCCGCATCTCGGCACATCTCTATGATTCTTTTCATGGTATTCCCCCGAACAATAGAATCATCCACCAACAAAATCTTTTTATTCCTCAGTTCCAAATCTATAGGATTAAGTTTTTGACGAATTGACTTTCTCCGAATAGCATTACCCGGCATAATAAAAGTCCGCCCGACATACCGATTTTTTATCAACCCCTCACGATACCGAATGCCCAACTGCTGAGAAATTTCTAAAGCCACCGGACGAGCCGAATCCGGCACAGGAATTATTGAATCAATCTCCAGATTTGATTTTTTTATCCGATCAGCCAGATGCGTCCCCATCCGCAATTGAGATTTGTAGACAGAAATCCCATCCAACAGAGAATCCGGACGAGCCAGATAAACATACTCAAAAATACAAGGCGTTGATTTCCCCGAAACTAATTCACGAGAAATAAACTCTCCACGAGGAGTAACTAGGACAGCTTCCCCCGGTTTTACATCCCTCACCACTTCATACTCCAATGGCTTGATAGCAACATCCTCAGAAGCAATAATCCATTCATTTCCAAACGTTGTTGATTTTTTTCCAATCACCAGAGGACGAATCCCTGCAGGATCACGAAAAGCCATAAGCCCTACTTTATCAATAATAGATATTACCGAATAAGCCCCCTTTACTTCTTCCATAGTTTTTTTTGCCGCACAAAAAACGGCCTCTTGGTTTTCTAAATCAGGATCTGATTTAAAAGTTCGATAAATATGGTCCGCAAATACATTTAAAAGCAACTCTGAATCAGAATTAGTCCGCAAATGTCGACGATACTGTTTTTGGATTTTATCTTGCAATGGTTTGAGATTTGTAAGATTTCCATTATGAACCAAATAAATTCCAAAAGGAGCATTCACAAAAAAAGGCTGAGCCTCCTCCACAGAAAGCGTACCAGCCGTCGGATAACGCACATGCCCCAGAGCAGTCGCCCCCTTTAGAGTCTCCACATGTTTTTGACGAAACACATCCTTTACCAATCCATTACTTTTGCGTTCATGAAAATGCACCCCATCAAAAGTAACCATCCCAGCAGAATCCTGCCCACGATGCTGCAAAGTAAGTAACCCATCATAAGTATCAAACACCGCATTTCCCTGAGTTTTTGAAACACCTATGATTCCACACATCTATGACAGAGATTAAGGACTAAAGGTTTAACAAAAAAATCGTATAGCTGATATTTTATTTTTTTGTTAAATCCTAACGACTCCATTATGGTAATAATCACAAATAAAGCAAATGATTAAAAGGAGGGAATTATAAATTTTGGGTAATTCCTTTTTTCGTGTGCTGGGAAGTGTTGAGTATAAGAGAATGTCTT
>CAZQFO010000222.1:0-2321 GCA_964592695.1 uncultured Candidatus Peribacteria bacterium | reverse complement strand
CTTCAATGAGGATATTCTTCAATCGTGTGATCAGGTCTTGATTACGAGGGGGTTACTGACTGTATAAAGGCAAATGAGATTGGGGTTCCATCCATTTCTCCAGTTACAACTCAGTTTACGCATGATTCATACGACTATTTGGCTGAAAAATTACAGGGAAAGCGTATTAAAATCTGTTTTGATAGTGAGATTAACAATTCAGGAATTAAGGGAGCCTATGAAACCCAGAAAAAACTGGCTGGATATGGAATCCAGTCTGATGTGATTCAGCTTGTTCTTCCTCTTGATCGAGATAAGATTGATGTGTGTGATTTCATTAATGAACATGGATGTGATGATTTTTATCAATTATTGAAATAAAAAAGGAACGCAGACAAAGTAACAAGGGAATTAAGTGTCTCAGGTCGTTTTAACAGTGTTTTCCAAGGAAAAAGGATACTTAGTTGCTTCTATGTTTTTTACATGTCTCAGTACGCACTCATTCTGAAGATATATTTACTCGTCAATCAATAACTTCCTGTAATGATTCTCGATCCTCTTCTGAGAGGTCTTTGGTGTTTTCGGAAACCGGTTTGTTCAATTCTTTCTTAAGATATTTCTGTGCATTTTCAGAGAGGGGTTGATGATCAACAAACTCATCAAAAAATGAGACATCTGTTTGAACTGGGACATTATCTGAACATCCGACAATGGTTAGTGAAATAGGAAGTATTAGTAATAATTTTTTTGTTTCCTTTTCTCAGGGTAACTTTTATCTCAATCTTCTATTTCATAACAATTTGTATTCATATCACATACCTGTCCCTTGTTATTGGTTCTTACAAATGTAGGAGAATTCCCTAAAGTGTTAAGTAAAAGTTGATTTTTAGTGATAGTTTTCCATGCTGTATTATCACAATTAAAATCTTCTTCTTTTAGATTCATTTCCTCCACTACATTTTTACTTTTTGTTGTACCACTCACTGTTTGATTACTCCTTGACTCTAACCATCCAACAACAGCGAATTCATCATCATCTCCAATATCAGTTCTTTTTCCCCTTCCAGACATAATTAGAATACAAGAATTGGTTCCTTGAGAAAGATACATACCTTCTTTCTGTTCTTTTGCACTTTTTTGAAACCTACCATCATTCCATTCATACGCAGCATCTGTACGTATCATTGTTGATATCATATTTACATTAGATCTTGTTTTTGAGTCCCTTGCCTTTTTTTCATAACTCTTCATTGTTACTCGTGTCGCTAATTCCATTACTGAGGAATCCTGAATCTGATTAGCTATCTCCTTTAGATCATTTTTATTTTTAATACAACGTACAGAGAAAGCGTATTCTTTACTAATCTTATTTCGATTTGATCCTGCATATTCTGACGTATGATAACGATTCCATGCACTTCCATCACTCTCTGAAGATGACCAGAAACGTGCTAAAATGTTACGAGAATAAGATGATAACCCAACCTGATGAGCTCCTGAAAGAATAGACTTAAAACCAGATGTTCCACAAAAAGACCGTTCTTTACATAATCCAAACTTTTTCAATTTGTCTCCAGCACTTAATCCTACCTTATTTTCTAATGTTGTCCATTCCTCATCTGATGGAACATGCCATCCATCAGGGCAAATGCCTTGAGCACCATCTTTTGTTGAGTCGTTCATAGCAGTATTCCACGTATAGAACCCACCATATCCTTGTCCACAACCGATTTTATCATCATAACAATATCGTGTAATTTTGCTTCCTTTCGGAGCATGAGTGGTGTTTAAATTTTCTGCCATCCAGGTTTGTGTACCAATGGTAACAGTTGGATATACATTTCCGTCAATGTCGGTAACAGTATTTTTACTTATTTTTTTTGTCTCACTCTTTTTCCCTTGTTTTACTTTAGGTGTAACTTTTTTAAATGATTTTCCGCTTATCATGTATTTGAGTTTTTTTAATTGTAGTCCAAGCGAATCTGAGTCTAGTTTTGGTGCCGAAACGTGTATCGGTTTCAAAGCACCTGTTGATTTACCAATATTGGAATGTTTAACCTTATTGAAGCGATTATTAATAGAAGCTTGTGAATCAATACTCATATTTGTTGCCCCAATAGAAACTGCCCATAGGATCAATATCCCTATAATCAAACGATCCTTTGAATATTTTTGAAAGAATTCTGAAGCTTTGTTTGTAATTTTTTTCATTTTTAATTGAAATTATATATTAATAAATTACAACATTATACCACAGAAATACGAGAGATGCAAATCTTTTTTAAGTGATTTGGTTGCCGGAAAAAAGTAGAGAAAGGTCGGAAAAACGGGAGTAAAAACGA
>CAZQFO010000221.1:0-2333 GCA_964592695.1 uncultured Candidatus Peribacteria bacterium | reverse complement strand
TGCACCTTTTGTGACCAATGACGAAGTAATATCTCCAGAAGATGGTATCAAGTTCCAAGAGAACTTCCCCTAGGAGATGACGCTCAAACCATCCTCATAAACTTTCGAAAAAGCCCCAAGTTTAGTAAAGTGGCCGAACGTGGAGTTTCAAACAGCATAATTTCAGGACCTTCAACAACGAACATTTTGGCCAATGTGTTTTTTCCTGACAGAACCCTAAATCTTCTCCTCCAACGCAAAAATCTCATCTCTCAGTACCGCTGCTCTCTCAAAGTCGAGATTCTTTGTCGCTAAATCCATCTCTAAATTTAACTCCTTCAGCATCTTTACAATTTCCTCTTTCTTCGTAAGTTTTTTGAAGTTTCGTTTTGGTCCTCCTGAGAGGTCTTTTGAAATATCTACAATTTTTTTGATTATCGTTTTTGGTACAATCTTATGTTTTTTGTTGTAGGCTTCTTGAATCTTTCGACGCCGATTAGTTTCTTCAATCGAAGCTTTCATTGCAGCCGTCTCTCTATCGGCATACATCACTACTCGACCTTCTGCATTTCGTGCAGCTCGTCCGATTACCTGAAGCAGTGCATCTCTGGAGCGAAGGAACCCCTCTTTATCTGCATCTAGAATACAGATAAGTGCCACTTCTGGCAGATCCAACCCTTCTCTCAATAAATTAATTCCGACTACAACCTCTATCTTTCCCTGACGTAATTCTGTCAAAATTTCGATTCGTTCCAGGGTTACAATTTCAGAATGCAGATATTTCGCTTTAATCCCAGCTTCAATCAAAAATTCTGCTAGGTCTTCAGCTGATTTTTTTGTGACAGTTGTTATCAATACGCGAAATCCTTTTTTGATATTCGCTTGAATATCTTCCATAATTGCATCAATCTGATTTTCTGTTGGACGTATTTCGACATGAGGATCCAAAAGTCCAGTAGGTCGAATAATCTGTTCCACAATTTCGCCTTTTCCACAATTTGCATATTCATATTTCCCAGGAGTTGCTGAGACGTAAATCGCTTGTTTTATCTTTGACTCAAATTCATCAAACTTCAAAGGACGATTATCCTGTGCACTTGGTAGACGAAACCCATGTTCTACTAACGAATTTTTTCGAGAAAGATTTCCGTTGAACATCCCCCCTACTTGTGGAATAGATATATGAGATTCGTCAATGAAGCATAAATAATCTTTTGGAAAATAATCTAAAAGAGTAGCAGGTGGTTCACCTTCTTTTTTTCCAGATAAATAACGAGTATAATTTTCGATTCCATTTACGTATCCCATTTCTCTGAGCATTTCAATGTCATATTTCGTTCTTTGTTTAAGTCTATGAGCCTCCAGGTTTTTTCCAAGTTTTTTTAGGACCCCAAGTCTATCCTCTAGATCGGTTTCGATTTCAGTAACACAACGCTCTACTACTTCTGTAGTAGTAACAGTATGTTTTGCTGGATAGATAAGAATTTCATCATGCCCCATAATATACTCCCCAGTAAAACCGTCGACTTCTGTGATTTTGTCCAACTCATCTCCCCAAAATTCCATTTGATAAGCCGTATCAGCATTTGGAGGAAAAACCGTAATTACGTCCCCCAAGACTTCGAAGGTTCCACGACAAAAGTCCGTTTTTACCCGCTGATATTGGATATCAACCAATTGTTTAAGCAATTTTTTTCGAGGATAAATTTTTCCAGTTTCAATAGTGATTGCCATTTTTTGATAAGTCTCAACATCACCCAGTCCATAAATACACGAAACTGATGATATGATTATGACATCTTTTCGTGTTAATAGATTCATAGTTGCTGCATGCCGAAATTTTTCTATTTCTTCATTTATGGTAGCTTCTTTTTCGATAAAAGTGTCTGTCTTGGCAATATAGGCTTCCGGCTGGTAGTAATCGTAATAACTTACGAAGTAAGATACTGCATTGTCTGGAAAAAACTGTTGAAATTCTGCACAGAGCTGAGCAGCAAGAGTTTTATTATGTGCTAATATTAATGTAGGTTTTTGGATATCTTGAATGATATTTGCCATAGCAAAGGTCTTTCCTGTACCGGTAGCTCCAAGCAATGTCTGGTGACGGAGTCCGTTTTTAATACCTTTCAAGAGCGTAGAAATAGCTTTTGGCTGGTCTCCAGTCGGCTTAAAATCAGCAACGAGTTTAAATGGAATATTATTGTCCTGCATAATTCAAAATCTTGTGAAAACAAAAAAAGTTATGGAGGATTGTTACACGGATTTGATATTTTTGCAAGTCTTTATTTTCCAGAAATATGGGGTAATTCCTTTTTTCGTGTGCTGGGAAGTGTTGAGTATAAGAGAATGTCTTA
>CAZQFO010000220.1:0-2348 GCA_964592695.1 uncultured Candidatus Peribacteria bacterium | reverse complement strand
TCCTCTTCAGACTGAATTCGTAAAACCAATACGTCAATTATATCCTGAAGCTCAACTTCAAACACATCTATATCATGAATTATCTGTTGATCTGTTTTATATTTTCCAAGAAAACTTAAAACTTCAGTTTCTATTGCATTCATTTCTGATATAAACGCTTGTGTTTTCACAATATTCTTATTTTGTTTCTGCATCTTATCCAATAACAAGACATAAAATACTCTATTTTCCAATCGCAAATGTGCAATTATATCTTTTTGAAATGTCTCCATCTCAGAACGAATTAGATCAATATCTACATTGGACTTATCACGCAAAAGAATCACTATCTGAAGAAGCTCCTTTTTCAGCTTTTTGTGCTGTTTTATCAGTATTGGAATCAAATCAGAAGACATAATTATATTGATTAAAAAAAAATTACTTCTGGAGTTTTCTCATTTGTTTTTTCAATTCCAATATTTCTTTTTTTAATTCTAGCATTTTTAATTCTCTTCCGGTCATGAGATCATTCATCTGTTCCAAATCCTGAATTTTTTCTCCCAAAAGATGCTCCTGTGCTTTTAGTTTTTCTTGTGTTTCTTTCTGTGAGTTTTTAATAGAATCGGTCATTTCATCAAACACCCGAGATAATTCGCCTATTTCATCGGTATTACCAGTGCCAACCCTATGATTCAAATTTCCTTTTCTAATTATATTCACTCCCTCATGCAGGGTCCGAATAGAACGTGTTATTTTTTGAGCAATCCAATTTATACAAAAAAACAATACAATAATAGTAAGGATTCCACTTAATAAATAATGCTTTAACATTGTATAAAGATCTGTAAATGCATCTGATTTTTTTACTTCTGCCAAAACACACCAATTCATTTCCGGAACATAAGCATGTGCTCCCAAGACAGTGTCTCCAAGGTGATTATCAAATATCAATATTTCATCTTCGATATTATGTTTTTTAATTTCTTCTGCCAAATCTTGCTCTCTGTAATATTTTACACATTTGTCTGTGTTATCAGTTCTAATAATTTGACGAGTAATAAATAGCGGATTTCCCGCAAAAGGAGTAATCAGCCCTCCTTGATCATCTACAATCAAAATGTTAGCATTTTCTTCCTTAGATATAATACCTGAAAGATTCTTTAATTTTAAACGTCCCACGATAACCCCTTCTAATTTGTCATCAAATATTACTGGAGCTGAAATCGTTGTAGTGTATTGATCTAATGTCTGAGAATGATATATCTTCTTAAGGTAGGGTTTTTCTTTTCCATATACAAAATAAGGATCATTAATTTTATTTTTTCCCACTTGAGATTTATCACTGGATGCTGCGACATGACCATCAATCCCTACGACAAACACCTCAAATAGATCTTCAAATATTGGTAATTTATTTTCACTAAAATGCAATGAAAGATCATCAACTCCACAACCGTTTTTCGTTTTATTATTTAGGTCATGCAGACACTTTTTAATTTCCCCATCAGAAGAAAAATCCACTATTCTCCATTTCAACATTGAAAGGTAATTTTCTATATGATATGCATTTTCTTTTGCTGTTGATTCAAGGCGCTGATGCACATCCGATATAGTTGCACGCGAAACAAAGTAAACAAAAAAAGCAGATATAGTAATTAATAAGGTTATTGAAACCAATACAAATGGAATAATAATTTTTGTTTTTAGCTTCATTATTATGAAATTCAACCTTCGGGATAAAAACAAAATGATGATATATGATACATTCGGAAATTGCCATAATAAAGTTGATTTTGTTGTAAAAATTATAAAACCAAAAAGTTACTTCCTTCATTTTCATTAAAATTTCCATAAAAATTTGCTTTTTTTTTAATAATCATAAATGATCAGTATAATTAATATGAAAATACTTATAGCCGAAGACGATCCAATGCTCTGTAAAGCATACGAAAAAATGTTTTCAAATGCCAATAAAGAATCTGAGATTTTTTTAGCAAAAAATGGACAAAAGGCAATTGAATACATAGACAGTGAATCTCCCCAATTGATACTATTGGATCTTATGATGCCAGAAGTCGATGGGTTTGGGGTTCTAGAACATTTAAATTCCACTGATAAAATTGATACAACAACAGTGTTTGTACTCACAAATCTTGCTACAGATAAAGATCGTGAACGAGCAATGAGCCTGGGAGCTACGGATTATATCATAAAATCAAACGTATCTGCCAATATGGTAAAGCAGTTATTACAGGGATAGAAAAAAATCATATTTCACTGCAAGCCATACAGGAGTTTTTACGGGGTAAGTTTTTGGGGTAATTCCTTTTATCCTGTGCCAGGTGGTTATGTAGAAACCAAAAAGCGTG
>CAZQFO010000219.1:0-2352 GCA_964592695.1 uncultured Candidatus Peribacteria bacterium | reverse complement strand
GCTTTTGAAAAAATATTCACCCTCTCTGCTGGCTCCATAGTTTAAAAAATAAAATCAACTATCATCGCTGGCTCCATGTGATGACTTTTGTGAAAAAAAGGAACCAACACCGCTGGCTCCATTGTCCGTAAAAAACAAAATGTAAAACAAAGGAGGCTGTGGAGCAATCTGTCTGAAGTTGTGAAACATTATCTTCATAACTTGTGATTAATTTAAATTTCTCCATTCCTTTCTGATTTTTATTTCTTCTCTAAAATTTCTTCTCTTAAATTCTAGTGTTTTACCTCCAGGACATTACTCCTTACCACCTCTTGACCAATATCAGGATCCAATATCGCCGCCCAAAACATATCTCCATATTTCATCTCCGCACGTTCATGCAAAAACAAATGTTCAGGTGCAAACCAATGAATCATAAGCCCTTCATCAACACCACTCTGTACCCGAGAATAATATATAGGACAACCACTCTCTGACCGATAGGGAATCTCAGGACACAGATCCTGATCATTTAGCACTCCATCCAAATCAGAATCTGTGTCTAGAACCCCTCTGGGAACAGGCTTCGCCATACTTACACTTCCCATCAAACAAACAATACATAAACCGAAAATAATAAGTTTTGATTTCATTTTAATTATTTTACTTTCAATTTTAGATAAATTTTTGAAGAAAGTCATCCTCATTAAAAAATATTAATTCATTTGCATAACCTGTGCCACAGTGCTAATCCAAACAATCCTGCCGATAAATAGTTCGCTGTAAAATTCCCCAATGCCAATCCCAAAATTGCAATCTCCGAAGGAAAAATCCACAAACTGAGAACAGCTGCCAAAATAGTTGCTATCATGAGAGAAATACTATTTATCCATAATGGTGTCACCGTATCATCATTAGCTAAAAAGAACCGAGATAAGAGCGGAATAACACAAGCTCCCGGCAAAGAAATTACCGTCCAAAAAAACACAGTTGCTGTTATTTCCAACGCAGATCCATCAAGTCCAAACACCAAATGCAATATTTCCACCGAAAAAACACCACAAAACACCGCCGTAGGAATTGAAAAGAATAAAATCCACCTAAGACGCTCCTTCAGAATTTTTTTTTGTTCTACAAAGTTATTTTTAGCTTTTGTCAGATGAGGAAAAGCAGAATTAGCCGAAGAATAACCAACAACAGAAAGTAAAAAATGACCAAAGTTACTACCTAAAGAAAATGCCATAACTGACCCCGTAGCCAAAAAACTTGCTATAATAACATCTGCCGTCTGGTTTACCTGAAATGCTGAGTTATTTAACACTCGACGTACAAAATCTCCCTTAAAATTTTTCCACGCAAGATCTGGTTTTTTCCAATTTAACACAATACGTCCTCCAATTCGAAAAAAATTCCCCCCATTCATCAATAAATGTAATAACGAGCCCAATAAGGCAGCAAAACCAACCGTTATAATTCCAAATTTATCTCGAAGTAAAAATAATCCCAAACAAATTCCACTTGTATACATAAATGGTGCCAGAGCTACATACAAAAATTTATGTTTATGCTGATGAAAAGCAGAAAAAGTAGCAGATATGGCTAAAATAAAAACCGAGCCAAACAATAAGCGAACCAATGGTGTCATTTCTGTCTGAAGTTCAAGAGAAAAACCACTAGCAAAAACAGGAATCAATAACGGAGCAAATAAAGTCCCTATCCCACAAAAAATTCCAAATATAAGTACTACTCCCCAAAGAAAACTGGAAATAAACTGTTTCTCTTCCTTGGCATCGAGATGAGAAATCCGAGGCAAGATCAAAGCTGATGCTGTAGCACCAACTAATAGAAAAAAGAAAAAATCTGGTATACGAAAACTCGCAAAAATCAGATCAGTTTTTTCTCCGGCTCCAAATATTTCAATAAAAAGACGATCTCGCCACAGGCCGAAAAGTTTTGACCCGATTGCTGATAATCCAAGCAAAACACCACCACGCATGATTATTTTTTTCACGTGAGCAAGATACTTTATTTTTTTATTGAGTTCAAATCATACTGGTCTCTATTCGCAATTCCTCAAATCCCGTACCATAAAAATCACAAAACCTACAACTTTAGTTCTTTTGCGTATCGGAATTTCAAGTATACTCCTACGCCTTAAAAATTATGAGTATTATGCCCCATAGCTTTTGTGGACATTTAAAAGACAGGATGCCCAAGCATTTCGCTCTCTCTCTCAGCAAGCCATTTTAAGTATATCGGAATTTCAATCTTCTTCGTAAACCCTGTAAATGCAGCAGTATTGCAACTGCTAAGGAGTTGTACTAATAGATTGGCATTGCTGAAATCTTAGATTTCAATCTTTCGCCGTTAGGC
>CAZQFO010000218.1:0-2504 GCA_964592695.1 uncultured Candidatus Peribacteria bacterium | reverse complement strand
GGACAAAAAAATACAATTTTATGCATCAGTTAGCCAAAAACGCATCTAAAATCCGCTACAAGCAAAATTAAAGGATGTTGATCATAAGCAGAATGAATGGATTGATCTTGCCGATAAGACTTTTGATTTTTGTCGTGTAGCGAAAGAGAAGTTCCAAAAAGGAACGCCTAACGAGAAGAAGATGATTCTCAAATGTCTTGGATCTTCTATTTCCCTTAAAGATCGAACTCTGCAGCTAAAACCACGTAAAATCTTTAAAATTGTACCGAAATTCAAAAGGTTAGAACCATCAAAAAACCGCTCTACCATAAGGCAAAACGGCTCTCTAAAATGTGATATTCCTGCTTGGTACACCCAAAAGGGCGAGCTTCGAACTTTTTCTGAGTTTCATAACTTTCTCAGAAAGCATAAAAACCTGATAGAGAAGCTATATCAGATACTTGCACATCATTGAATTCAAAATAAATTAAAGAGGAAATCATTGTATAATGAGAATCAATTTCCATCTTCTTTGTTTTCCTCCAAAAAGCCTTTTATTTTCAAACTTAAATATAAATCCCCTTCAATAACTTCTTCTGTGGCAAGTTTGGTCAGAAATTGTAATACATCTGTTTTTTTGTATCTCATTAACGCCTGAATAGAAGATAACATTTTTTCTTGAGGATCTTTTCTTGAGTTATAGTTAGCAATATCTTGCAGAACAATTTCGAAGATTAGTGGAAGAACGGAAATGGGAGGATTTTTAATTGCTGACAAATAAAGAAGTGCTGCAGATCGATAATGATATCCACATCTTAAAGCATATTCCAATATTTCATCTGAGACCTCGCGTTTTGCCGATATAGCAAGTTCAATAGCATTATCTAATCCTGTATTCCCAATTTGCAAATTATTATCTACATAAACTGCAAGTTCACGAGGATGTTCTTCACAATAATAAAGATCAATACAAGCATTTGCAGGATGAAAGTCTTCGCATCCTATGAGACTTTCATCACGATCAGGATAGTCATTTTGGTCAAAGCCAGGTAATGAATCGTTCATATAATTAAATATTTATAAAATTTTATTGAGCTAACTTATTAAGTTTTCCAATATAATACTTTAGATTTTCTATTTTTTTCTCACTCATGAAGGATGTCTCTGAAATTAATTTTTTTTCGATTCTTCCAATTGTTTTTATAATTTCAGCCTCTGTTCTTCCATGAGGTATATTCAATACTATTCTGATGTCCTGCCCTTCCAACACTCTGTCCATTTTATCTCTCGGTATATCAAGCAGATCATGATGTAATCTCTTGTTTTGTAAGCCTCTCAGTTTTACTGTATTTGCAGTCGTTTCCATAGTGTTATGAATTTCTTGCCATGCATATCCTTTTCCTCTCATTGCGTTTTTAATGGCTTTTATCGCTCCCATTCCACGATACTGCTCTCCTGTTCCAACTTCTCGATAAAGATCAAACATTTTTTCTTCTCCATGCATCGTCATAAAGCTCTTCACAAATGCCTGTCCATATTCATAATTCCAACTACCTGTTTTGTCAACTTTTTCTCGTTCATCAATAGCTCGTTCAAATTGTTCTGCAAGAGGTGTGTCACCGTTTTCTGCCTGAATCATCTCATCCCCAACTCCGCTTTCACTTCGGATACTCTGTACATGACTATGGTGATCCAAACTGTCTGTTGGCTTGAATAATTTCTGACCACCCATCCGGTTATACATGATTTCCGGCATAACATTCGCAATTCCTTCCATCAATCCCATGTGTTGCGTACTGCCAACCGACTCACTCAAATCATAATGTAATATCTGATGCGTACGTTCATGAATATATTTCTCCATCAGTTCTCCTTGCTTATCACTGCTCAATTCCTGTGTATCCATCAGAACCAGATCTTGCCTTGTTTTGTGTGCTTCTTTTCCCAATCCTTCGGCAAAGATTATCTTCGCTGAATTTTTGTCTGGACTCCTAACCGCATCAGTATATTCAGGAAAATGAGATCTAACATATTCTTGAAGTTCGGTTTCTACAGCAGAGATACTACCTTTAAGTGCCTCCATTTGTTCCTGATACTTTTCTGGGAAATAAAAAGAAACATCACTTCCATTCTCTGATTTGATTGCAAAAGTACTGACTGGCTCAGATTTTAACAAAGCCACTTGTTCTGCTGATAGTTTTTCTGTTTCCTCCCATGAGTTGAGTACAGTTGTCCACATTTTGTCTGGAAATTTCCTGGTTTGTTCAGCTTTCATAGTTATTGGCAGCAATTTATCAGATCCATTTGGAATATTTTCACTTCCTCCATTCGTCAGCCTCGACAGATTCGCCGTATTTATCGCTGCCGTAGTGGCTTTATTCAAAGTAGATGGAGTTTTTGATGTGTTTGTAACAACTTTCGATGGTGTATTCGATATTTGAGGAATATCTTTAATTGTACCCACTGTAGCTGATTTAGAAACCTGCCCAACTTTTGTCTTATCAATCGCTTTTCCAAGTTTCTGT
>CAZQFO010000217.1:2325-2547 GCA_964592695.1 uncultured Candidatus Peribacteria bacterium | reverse complement strand
AGCTACAGATAAATCGGTATCATTTGTGCCGTCGAGATCACTTGCTTCAGAAGGAACGATCCTTACATGTCCTTGAGCAAGACTTGATGTGTTTCCAGCATCATCCGTACAACTTGCTTTGATGGTATAAATACCGGTTTTGGTGAAAATATCAGAAATAGACCCTGTTCTGGAAACAGTCGCAGGTTTGGTTACTACGTAATTATTTTTACTAAAATTATT
>CAZQFO010000217.1:0-2310 GCA_964592695.1 uncultured Candidatus Peribacteria bacterium | reverse complement strand
GATATTAACAGCATACGATACAATACCAGATTTCCCATCAATCGGTTTTCCACTACCATTATAGGTTATTTCTTTATCATCACATGTTAAACGCAATTCAAAATCTTCATGAGCCTCAAAAACCTTTAAAGTTCCAATATCTCGAAAATTATTACCATCATTTGAGAGTTCTATTTTAGTTGGTGCATCAGGTTTTTTTCGGTCTATCAAAGCACCAGGAGAATCTGCACATCTTGTTTCATTTCTCGCCCTATCATAAACAGCAGCCCAGTCATTTGGATTCCCAACTCCTGTAGGTAAATCTGGGTCAGGATCAGAAAAATCATTTGGCATTTCTCCTGCCCATTCCAAATAATTATTAAGATTTACTGTGTTCATCAGTGATGAATCACACCCACTCACTCCAGAGCGTGAATTTGTGGTTGGATCATCTACACAATTTTCTGTTGACGTAACCTTATCCTGAGGAGTGGCTACAACTGGAATCACATTTGTCCAGTCTGGTGGATTGTTTACAGTGATACACGGAAGTGGCTTGATCCTATCGATATTTGCCTTAGGAGATTCTGAACAAGTAGCTCGATTTGTTGCATTATCATCAGCCGTAACCTTTGCAGTCCCATGGTGTAGTTCTATCGTCTTTTCTGTGTAGGTTGATGAATTGCATCCTGAAAGTTCTGGCATATCAACAACTGTATCATTACATGTCCCAACACTAGCGGTGACATCATCATTTGCCCAAAGAGGAGGTAGGGTAGATAGCGTGGTAGTACATTGTGGTACGAATGGGTCATACATGTATATAAACCAATGCTCATTATGCCATCCTGTATTTGCAAATCCTGGACCAACTTGAGAGGATCTTGCACAATGAGAATTTTTTCCTATATGAAGACTCAGATCCAATTCCTGGTATTCCGTATCAGTTTGTCTTTCTGTAACCACTGCACAGGGATCTACTGCACAAGTTTCTCCACAGACTTGCCATGCCGTCGTAGCGAGTGTAGTACGAAAAAAACAACACATCCCTACAATAATCACGAAACCGAATATTTGTTTTTTCATTTTTTGTTTATTTTTTTGCTAAATGTGTCCGTGCAGGACAACTTTTTTTCTCTAATTTTAGATCCTTCATCTGTGGCAAAAAATTATCATACCACATATCAGTACCTCCATAAAATTTGGTTATATCAGACGATATTTCTAAATATGGACATGGAAACATAGTTTTGCCATCAGGATTCAAGACAAAAGATCTATTTATACAGTGTTCACAATCATGTTTAGGTGATGGATTCTTAAACAATTTAACTTTGTCATTACTACCAAACAAATCTTGAGCAACGGAATGATCAAAAGGCAAATCATGTCCTAATTCTTTTTTTACATGGTCAACAGCAAATATCCATAAGTCTTCTAATTTCTGAGGATTTCCAAATGCTTCCACCTGAAATTTGGGAGCTAAAAATACCGATCCTTTGTATTTCTTTGCCAAGGCTACGGTTGGAATAATTTTATCAACATTATCAGTATCTGAAAAAAAATAGACAAATTTTGGTCTACGTCGGCTATAATACGCTTCTATATTTTTCAAAATTTGATCCTGACTCCCCACATCAGCAAAAAAGAGTCCCAGATTTATAATTATCTTATTGGGAAGTCTTTTTATGGGTAATAACGCATTCGTAGAGAGAATCGTAAATATCTCTCTTTGTGCACAAAACACAAGTGCTGGCTCCAAGTCTTCCCACAAAGCAACTTCTCCCCCTGCAAAACGGACTGATTTTAATTGGTTAGATGACTGAAACCGATTAACCGCAAACTCAAAATCCACCAGCTTCAAATCAGATGAAAAACGGTTGAATCTGCGAAAAAACGGATTATATTTTCTATTATTTGCTCTATATGTAGGAATTATGGACACCGGACTTAATAATCCCCTTTGGGGGATATTTCTTTTTTTATTCCATCCAAACCCTATTTTCATTTTTTTAAAAATTAATTGGTCGTTATTATTTTTCTTCTCCATCAACCTCAGTTGAAACAGGCGGATTCTTCACAGCCCCCTCAAAAACAGATTCTTCGTCACTTACAGCAGACTTTGATTTGTTTTTAGCCCGAAACCAAAAAATTAATATCAAGACGGTTAAAACAAAAACAAAAGAAAAAACCAATAAAAACCGCTTTCCGATAAATAACTTATTTTTTTGAGCTAAACACTTCTCGGATACAGCTGTTCGTTTTTGCTGAATAGCAAGAGATATTGCATTCAGTTCACTTTTAAATTTAGCTCCATCTATTTCTTGTTTA
>CAZQFO010000216.1:0-2550 GCA_964592695.1 uncultured Candidatus Peribacteria bacterium | reverse complement strand
TTGAGCATTGCTGAATTTCATGAATCTACAAATAACCTTCCTGTTTCAATTGCACGCAAAAAGGATGATATCAATATGTACAACGATAGTATTTCAAGTGCTAATGATGAGGTATTGAAATGGGAAGATGAAAAAGAAGTGTTGTCATCAACAATTGATGAATTAAAGGCACAGATAGTGACTATAGAGGGCCAGATTGGTGAATTGAATAAAAAAATAATTGCCTATGTTGCCAGAGGTGATATTGCAGAATTGGAAGGCAAAAATCTTGAGTTGATACGTATTGCAGGAGAAAAACAGGAAGCAAGGGCAAGTCTACAAAAAGCTATGACGGAACGACAGGATGGAAGTGCTGCTGATGATAGTCTACTGGGAATAAATTTATTGAGAATGGCCATGATGTATCAATATGGAGAAATTAAACGCATTGAAGATGAATTAATTGCTCTGGGAGCGGAGGATGCTGTTACTCTTGATACTGCAAAGATCACAAAGCTCAGGATAAAAAGGCTTTCTGATGGGAAAGAACAATACTTCATAAATGCTACTCTACAGGGACAGGAGGATACAGGGGGTGGGCCGAATTTTGAATGGAATATTAATGGTAATTTTGATGGTGAGCCTACTTATCCGATTTTTTCAAAAGCAGGAAAATACGAGCTTCAGTTTTATGCTTATGATAAGGCCGGGAATTTAGCGAATCCTTCATCTTCTTGGTCTTTCCCGTTTTTTATAGAGATTTTTCCAGCAAATGCATACCAGGATAAGTCTGATCATTCCACTCTATCTATTGTGAACAATAGTCGGTCTATGGACACGCTCATAGAGACGTGTGGAGAAAATGCACGTCTGTATGCCAATGCATTAGATCGTTGTAATTTTAGTCTTCGTCTGACCGACCCTTACGAGAATATTTTGCCGTATAGGAATTTTGCATTAGATACAGACTCGCTTGGATTAAACCCAGAAGGTAGTTATGATACATTAGATGATGCTAATCAGGCATTTAGAAATGGACTTCGTATGGTAGATTCCTGGAATACAAATGTTACCGATTTAGATGTAGATGTTGACGCGGTGCAATCTTTTGGAATCAAAGCACTGGTTCCTTCTGTTATTATTCATCCTACTTGGGTAGGAGGCGAGGAGGCCTATCTGATGGGAAAAACTCAGATAAATCAACCTATTCCTCTATTGGTGCGTGATGTAGATGAGAGGGGGGGATTGATAGCTCCACCAGAAACAACGTCCTTGGTTTATTCTTTCAATCTGTTGTTTGAGCCATGGGTACAGTTAAGGTTGACAGATAAAGAAACAGGAGTTTCTCCAACCGATCCGCTTCAGTTCCTTATTGGATCAGAACAGACGATATATGGATTTGCAGATACCAATTGGCCGAGTCAAAATTTGCCTTCTGGTTTTGCTATTTATATAAAAGGGCATAGACCTAGTAATACACTCTTCAAAGAGGAGAATGTCTTGGCGGCAAATCTCGGAAAAGGAGGAAAGCATAAGTTTACCGGTATTAGCAACCATCAAGCCAGAGGAGAAATTAAAACTCATTTACAGGTTCCTGATGGAGTAGTAGTTCCAGATTTGCAGGTGGCGTTTTCTTCTCGGGTATATCAGCCTGCAGAAGATGGTAAAACAGTGATTTATCCAGGAGGCAATTTGGGGAATCAAGTGGGAGGGATCAGTGGGCCGTTTTTTGATCTTGACTCAATGGATGGTCCTAATCTGGTGCATGCAGATGACTCTACGGTCGAGGCTCTTGTTATTGGGGCTGATATTGAAGGACAAATTTTGACGGCAGATAGTTTTTCTTATCAGATAGGAACTGATGCGGGAGGAGTAGATGATCCAAGGATTTTGAAAATGGGAAACGTATCCGTAACTGATGTGAGAGAGGATATCACGAGAGAGGCATATAAATTAATACGAAACAAAGCTGTCAATAATACCGGAGTGTTTAATGTTTTTAATTTTGTAGATGGAGATGTTACTTATTATCAGGGGGACGTGCGGTTTACCGGGAGCAGGGTTGGGATGGGACGACATACTGTGGTGATTGAGGATGGAAATTTATTAATTGATGAGTCTTTTGATTATTTTTATAGATCAAGTTCCCTTGGGGTGATATTGATTAATTCGAGTTTTAAGCCTGATGGAAAACCGGATAAAGGAAATATATTTATTAATAATGATGTTAGTAAGTTTGTGGGGACGTATTTTGCTGATGGGACACTTACTTCGACTTACCAAACAGGAGATCCTCCTGCCGGTATTTCAATAGAACATATAGATCGTGATAGTGAATTAGCAGAAGATCCTAGTAGCTTAGGGAAACAATTATTATTAGAGGGAACTATTTTTACTCGAAATACATTGGGAGGTGGAATGCCACTTACAGAGTGGGTTAATCCCTGGGGAAGAGAATCTTATAGAGATAAAGCTCAAAAATACGATCTGCACTTCATGAGGCGATATTATCCTCGGCAAGGAGAGCCTAGTTATGCAGAGGAAAACTGTGTGAAAGATGTTAATGGTAAT
>CAZQFO010000215.1:0-2563 GCA_964592695.1 uncultured Candidatus Peribacteria bacterium | reverse complement strand
GTGTGGCATTGAGAGTAGACGAGAGAGGATTTCCCAAAGGCAGTGAAATACTTCCGCAGGGAAGATTTTCTTTGAGGAGGATTTGGTAGGTTTTCAAGAGGAGAGGAAGGAGAATATGAAGTATGCGAGGAAAAATTAAAAGGAAGTTTTAGAGACAACTTGTCATGAGAAAGGCTTATTTATAGCTATTTCTTGATAGTTGAAATATTTATAATTTATTTTTATTTAACAAGGTGTGATAAATTCCTATACTGCAAGGTGGTTAATCTTTAATTTTTTTATTTTAAGAACTATGGAAGCTAAGGCTTATTCAGATTCAGAGAGAGACGCTGTTCATACTGAACAGTTGATTCAAGCAGGGAAAGTGGGATTTGTTCAAATTCCTACTGATGGACATATTCAAATAGCGAATCTCTCAAGTGAGTTGAGATAAGAGGCTTTGGGTGTTACTCCTGATAAAAGATATGTAATTGTTGATTGTAGCGAAATGAATACAACCATGAGTTTTGTTGCAGACCAACTTGTTTACATGCGAAATGCTTTCTTCAGTCAAGGAGGACAAATTCATAGAGGATATTTAGGAGCATATGGCCTTAAAAACCAACTAGATGCTCCAGACCTTGATATGAGAAATGACGGAGAAAAAGGAGAGCATTCTCGAATTTTAGGAGAATGCCAAAATAGAATTGGAGAGGTAACTTTCTTTTAAAAATTCAGCTAAACATAGAACTCAATCCCACATTCCTCGTAAGAGCTTGATTCTGCTCAAACACTTTGAATTTATCTTGTTGCATCGAATACTGAGTAGGTTGACGACGTTCGAGAAACTTCATCAGCAGATTTATGTTGTCTGACTCAAGGACAGCTTTTTTGAGTTTCTTCTTTGCCTCCACTAACACGTGCATTTTAGAACGTTCAATTTCGTCGGAAAATTCCTCGTATTCCTCCATCCAATCGTAGAAGGTGGACTTATGAATACCTGCATGAAAACAAGCTTCCTCAACCGTGAAGTCATCCTTGAAAGCCTCCACTAATTTTCCGACAATCCGACTGTCCAAGCCTTCGTATTTCGTTGGTCTGCCTGCTTTTCTTTTTTTTGCCATTGTGGGAGGGATTAGAATTGCTTGTTCAATGCGTTGCTTCCATCCTCATTGAGATTAACTGACTGACCATCAATCATAACTGTTTGTGGAGTTTCGTTTGAAGCGTTCGGTTCATTTACTACTTGTACCAAATCTCCAATAGGATTGTTTGAGGTGGGTTGATTTTTGGGAGGGTGTGTCATTGAGAAAGTACTTTGAATAATTTTGAACCTGTAAGGAATCCTTACAAGTTGATATTAACCGCATCATAAAGCGTCATTTTCCAAAAGTCGAATTATTTTCTTTTGACTAAATGACCATTTTGGGAGTACAATGCGGTTAGCACTTGTGGGGCGGTAGCTCTACTTCGGCGGATACAAGCTGGGAACAAGTGCTTTTTTTGTATGCCTAATCTTTTGCCATATTCCCTGTGTAGTTCAAAAATTTATTTCCTTCCTTTGATTTTCGGGTTCTCCAATTCGGGATGATACTCCAAAAATGCTTCTTCCCATTTCCCACTTGTCGAACGATGACTTTCACTTTTCGTTCATCAATGATGGCAATAAAACCAAAGAAACGAACTGGTTTCAAAATACGCTCTTTCCGTTTGTTCTGTTTTACTTCCACGAAAAGACTTTGTTCTTCATATTCTTGGAGTGTCTTTGAATCTCGGAGAACTTTGTGAGCAAGTTTCAGAATCTTGTATCGGATTTGCTGAACGTTTTTGTGTCGTTGTTTTCCCTTGTGGTTCTTGTACTGAATGTGATTAAAACCTACAGAAGTAAAAACAACCTTCTCCTTCAAAAAAGGACAATGAACCTCCTCAATTTCTTTGTAGAGTTCACGTGCTTTTTCTCGAATTTCATTTAACTCATCCATAGACATATCTACTGTTGTTTAAAGTCTGCATTGCATGACTAATACTAAAACGCTTTATCCCACAATGCAAAAGCAATTTCATTAGAAATGCACCCCATCAAAACCTGATATTCTCCAATACCAGTACGAATAAGGAAGGAACGGTCATTACCCTCACCGGAACATCCGTAGCCGTGGGATCGATTACGACCGCCATTTCCGGAAACGCACAGCACTTCACCATTGCCAAAGGCTACAACCCTGATCAGCAGAAACACCTTCTGATCTGGCGAAACTGGGCTTCTCCGTATCAGATCAAGGGAAAGACTGTAACCGTCTCAGGAACAACGCTCTCGTATGGTACGGAATACGACATGGATAGTCTCGATCATAACGATAATTATCCTCATTCAGTCTATGACACCACCGAAGATAAGCACGTGGTCTGGTGGTGGGACACGACCGACCAGAAACAGAGAGCAGCCGTGATTCAGATGGTGGGAACTTCTCTGGTTGTAAATTCCGCTCAAGAAATGGGAACTGACTCCATTAATGGAGATAACATTGATAACCCAACTTCGACAGATTTTTCTGACATTTGGCTGCACAACAGGGCTAGTTCA
>CAZQFO010000214.1:0-2579 GCA_964592695.1 uncultured Candidatus Peribacteria bacterium | reverse complement strand
TCGATTAGCATTCTCGTTTCCCCAA
The DNA here is from genome assembly GCA_964592695.1 of uncultured Candidatus Peribacteria bacterium. Lineage (GTDB taxonomy): Bacteria > Patescibacteriota > Gracilibacteria > UBA4473 > UBA4473 > CAZQFO01. The sequence continues at coordinate 2,554 of CAZQFO010000214.1, read as the reverse complement.
CAGAACCATCTCTAACTATCAAATCACCGTTATTCTCACTTCCTATTATATACTGTTTTCCAGATGCTGCATTACTCAATAAATTCAATCTTGCTGCTTGATTTGACTGAATTCGTATACCATTATTCCAGTCTGTTGTAAGCACCTCCAACTTCGCATCTGGAGATGTCTCCCCTATCCCGACATTGCCGTTTGCATCAATTACCATATGTAAGGGACCAGAAATCGCATTTCGCAAGCCTAAATTACCGGTTGCCCCATGCTGTCGCATTAGCACTCCTCGATTTGCATTTGTATTATCAGCATCCAAACCTAAGACCGCATCATTACCACTCGAGCCACGTGCAAGTATAAACCCTGTCCCGGTTGTATTTTGAACATGTAAATCTGCTTCTGGACTTGTCGTCCCTATCCCAATTCTCCCATTCCCTGTATCCGGAGAAATGAGATTGCCTAATAATCCACCTTGGATTTCTCCTGTTGGTGGAGTTGGCCAATCGATTGCGTAGACTGAAACAGAAACAATTAATGAACTTAATACAATAGCTGATGATGTTTTTTTCATAATTTTTTTATAAATTTAAGAAGTATAATCACATTTTTATTGTAGCAGTGTTTCAATATCTTATACAAGTTTTTTTTGTTTTTTTCATTTTGAAAAGCACATCATGATATATGATCGCAAGGTATCCTCCCAAAATTCCAATGTAAATCCTAAAAATCCAATTTCTTCATCCAGTGTTTATGCAGTTTCCCGCATTTCATGTGAAGGCGTTACACTGAAATTTTGGGAGGATACATCGCAAGTTTACCCAGGTTCAAACAGATCAACTATCATCTCCAATAACTACTGATGTTTGTTAACCCCCGAGGTATCTCGGGGGTTAACAAATTAGAGGATTGGCATGATTGTAAATATGGTTCACTCGTCTTCAAAAGTATCACTCAAACACTACCGGCACTTCCACTGCTGCATCATGCTCTGGCAAATCAGAAGCATTATGCCGTCGCAAAATCAAGGTTCCGTTTCGGCTGTAAATATTTTTTGGGACATCAAAAATAATCGTTCCTGATACCGGGACTAGTTCCGTCGTCATCCAGTTCTCTCCTGTCCGGAGGTAACTCTTGGCTATGATCCTCCCATCCCAGTCTGTCAAAACCAATGGGGCTGTTGCTTCAAAAAGCCAGTTTCCAGGCACTCTAGCTTTAACCACTAGTGGACTGCTTATATGCTGCCCGCCCTCAGGCACTTCCAAAATCACCTTTTCTGATAGTCTTCCGGTTCGACTAATCGGAATCGTGTTATCAGAAGTATCATCTGTTATCATTTCAATATTTGAAAAGTGCGAGTAACATGCCGGAGCGCCTCTTCCACCAGACAGTGACATTTTGTTTAATCGAAAAACCTTTTGATTCTGTGGCGTGGCAGTAAACATTTTTCTGACATGCTCAGCAATTATTTGTACTTCCCTCATCCCGTGTGCATCTGAATCATTTGCATATCGAATAGTGCCATCATCTCTTAGGCAACCAATTCCAAATTTACTTTCCTGATAATCCGGAGTTTTGTTTTTTTCTAGAAAATCAGAAAATTTTTGGTTTCCGGTTTCTGTAATTACTAATCCGACTCCGGTAAACATTTCACAGTCATCATGCTCACAAAATGGAGTCATAACTTCTGCTTTTTCCAGGTATCCACGGACATAAAATTCTCCCAAAAAATTGCCCGATTCATTAAATTCAAAATTCCCAACAGGTAATCCTGATGCTGTTCCCCCTTCCTCTTTTATACAATCTGATAACATGGAATGAGAAAATCCATGTGTATTGGTTAAATCACAAAGCAGTGTCCCCTCTCCCCAGTATGCCAACTCCCATCCCGTACGATCTGAGTTTCTTGCGAGAAAAGTGTGACGATTGATGGTAGAATGAGAAAACCAGTAGGTCCCTCTTATGTGATAATCTGATGCAAAAGGAATACTGAGATGAATAGAATTAACCGACTGACCAGTTTGATCGGAAATAAGACGCTTAATTTTTTTGAACTTTTCTTTGTTTTCACCTGCTAATCTTCCTGTTCGTGTCATAAATCGATGTAGTTGCTCTGATATTTCTGCTCGAGTGGGATTCAGGCCTGGTTCGAAATCTGATCGTGCATGATATGGCAGTAATGCATCGCCTTCGAGAACTCGAACATACCGATCATACCACTGCAAATCTACCTGATAATTTGGTGCTGCAAATCCAAATGCGTTTACCAGTATTTTTGCAATTTCTGCGCGATTGATGGTATTGCCTGGGCGAAATAATCCATCTGGATATCCATCGATCCATCCTTTCTTTTTAGCAATTTCCACGTATGGATGAAACCAAGCATCAGGATCCACATCTGCAAAACCCTGTGTTTGTATAATTGGAATATCAATCCCCATTGCCATTACGACCATTTTGCAGAATTCTGCACGATTAACGGATCTTTCTGGTGCAAAGGTGCCATCGTCATTTCCGCCGAGAACTCCTTGATCAACGAGATCATGAATAGATTTTTGAGCGT
>CAZQFO010000213.1:0-2599 GCA_964592695.1 uncultured Candidatus Peribacteria bacterium | reverse complement strand
TTTAGCGGACTAACTTTGATTGATATTTTAGGTTGAGGGGACCAAAAGATTCAAATTGACTGAAAGCAAGATAGAATCTTGTAATCCTTGTGCATCAAAAAGAATACGAGTGCGATTAAATGTGAAAGGAGTTGAAAAACGTCCCGAGAAGAATGAAACTAAAGGTGCTACAAAGCAGTATCTCCGTAGAGCGAGGCAGTTTATTTATGGGAAACAAAATTTTCATAAAGGAGCATTTGGAATAGTTCCTAAGGAGCTAGATGGATTTGAAACGAGTTCGGATATCCCTGCTTTTGATGTTGCTGAGAATTGTTTACCTGAATGGATTTACTATTTTTTTAAAGCGAAAAATAGATATTTGGAGTTAGAAAAACTAGCCTCAGGAGTAGGATCTAAACGGGTCAGTCCCAAAAAAGTATTTGAAATAAAAATACCATTACCTCGGGTTGAGGATCAAAACAGAATCATTACAAAAATTAAAAACTTTGAAAAAAAGGGAGATAGAATCTTCGATCATAATATTTTCCAAAAATCCCACCTCATCCTCCTCCGCCAACAAATCCTCCAAGATGCGATTTCAGGCAAGCTTACTGCTAACTGGCGAGCAAAAAACCCTGATACCAAGCCTGCGAGCAAACTACTCGAGCAAATCAAAATAGAAAAAGAAAAACTAATCGCACAAAAGAAAATCAAAAAAGGAAAAAAACTTCCTCCAATTTCAGAAAATGAAATACCTTTTGAGTTACCGAAAGGTTGGGAGTGGTCTCGCGTTATGGATTTTTCAAGTAGATATGTAGATTGTCCGCACGACACCCCAAAATATAAAGAAGCAGGTTTTCCTTGTCTAAGAGCACCAGATGTGACTGAATCTGGATTATTGCTTGAAACTGTGCGATATGTTGACGAGAAAGAATACGAAAAGAGAATTAGAAGGCTTCAGCCAGAAAAAAATGACTTAGTTTATATTCGTGAAGGAGGCCGACTGGGGGTGGCAGGGTTAATAAACACAGATCAACCAGTGTGTTTGGGGCAAAGAGTTATGATGCTTCGCTTTCATTGTGAAGACTCTGCAAAGTTTGCATTGATTTTTTTTAATGCTCCAAAAACGTACAAAGAGATTGTAGGAAAAACAATTGGATCAGCCTCTCCTCATGTAAATGTTAGAGATATTATTGCTCATGCTATACCAATCCCCCCACGTGCCGAACAAAGGGCGATCGTTGCCAAAGTTGAGCAACTTATGGGGTATGTGTCCCAGCTCGAGGAAAAAATCGCACAGAACGCAAACAACGTCGAAACACTGATGCAGGCGTTTTTGGGAGAGGTTTTTAGCAAATAATTTTTAACACCCAGCATCCATGAAAATCAACATCACCAAGAAACAATACCACCAACTCATAAAAGGCATCTCCCTTGCCAACGCTACACTTGGAATTCTGGGAGACGTATCAAGAGAATCTGATTACAAATCCCAGTCGAACGAATTAAATGAGCTTGAAGATTACCTTTTGCAGTTCGCCAAAGATTTTGACCATGTGGAGACCTTGGGGGAATCAGGGAGCCTAGATGATGATTTTTACACCTCTGCCATTATGCCAATTCTTGATGATTATGATGAATATACTACGCAAACCAACTTGGCTAATAAACTGGCTTGGAGAGATTTTAGAAAAGACCATTCAGAAGAAGAGATGCAAAGAATGAGCGAAGAAAATAGCGGTTATTTTGGAGTCGAAATACATGACTATGAAAAGAAATATTGGGATGAGTTTGAAGCACATGAATTTGATCGATTGGAAGTTCTCGCTCCAATGCAAAACCATTCTAAAAAAGAGAAATAGTTGTTCTCGATTCTGAACTTCCGAGCGATCCTCGAAAGTTGCTTCAACCTTTGGGAAATCCTAAATAGTTCATTTTTTTTGCCTGAATCATTTGATTTCTTACTACTAGTCGATACTATTTCGGCATAGGTAAGTGAGCAAGCTAGCCTAAAAGAGTCTTTAAAGACCAACTCGTTTCCCGCTCGGGAAGCGCGTAGAGTTGGTTTTTTGTGCGTAAATTCACCCCGAACTTCTCGCACTTCTCACACGGAGACACTCCCTTATTAAGCCCATTTCTATGCAAGGAAAAAAGACCACCTCTCAAGACAAAAAACGATTTCTAGAATTCTTTCAAAAACGACGTGGGATCGTCACACTCGCTTGTAAAGATGCAGGAATTTCTAATTTCACATTTTATAAATGGGTCAAAGACGATCCTGAATTTGCAGAACAAGCTGAAGAAATCCGAGAAATAGAAATCGGCATCATTGCCGAAGATCGCATGGCCGAAGCCATCATTGTTCACAAAGACATGGCTATGGTTCGGTTTTATCTGCAATCACGAAATAAAAAATACGTCCAAAAACTCCAAACAGAAGTCCACGATCCGACCAAAGAGCTGGCTGATCTGCTTCGTTTAGACGAATAAGCGACAAGTCTCCCCCTCAAATAATGAATATGAAAATGTATATCAATGACCCCTTTTAACCCAAAGCTACCGACCTGTCGGCCTTCAACACATGAATACCGACTCAACAAAAATGATCCCACTCGAATCA
>CAZQFO010000212.1:0-2609 GCA_964592695.1 uncultured Candidatus Peribacteria bacterium | reverse complement strand
ACTCATCCCACCGCTTACTCACCTGATTCTTCGGCTGCGGCAACGCTTCCCGTGATAAGGCAAAAGCTTCCTTCCAGCTTAACTTGTTCCGCTGTATCGACCGTATCCAATACGGACTGATCACCTGTGCCATCTGTAAAAAATCTCCGGAATTCAACGCCTTTACCTTTTTTCGAACCTCCGCCAACTCCTTCCTCACATAATCCCCATTTACCCCCCATCGTCGAGCCAGATCTCGGATCACCTCCTCTGTAGGATTTAACGCCTCCCGATACAATAACTCTTCCCTCTCCATATCCCCCGGATAAAGATACGCCATATGATCCCATCCTATTTCCCGAAAAATACTTCGACCGGGTAATAATCGATCTTGCTCCGTCTGTATCTCCTCTGCCGCACAGGCTCGATTTACTCGCTGTTGTACATTTCCGGATCGCTGCAATAACTCCATGAGATCCTCTTGATTTCCTTCACACACAGCTTTTGTCTTACCCTGTACCTCATCATCATTGAGACATAGAATCGCAAATTCTATTTTTTTGCGAGTCTTATACTTCAGCTTATCGGCATGACTCATGTCGATTTTTACTGCCTCTCCTTGAGAAAAAATATCACCGTCTATTTTTTTATATATAAACATCAATATATTATTAAAAACATGGCCATTTTATATATTTCCAGTATTTTGTCAATAAAAAATTTGCAATTTTTATAAATATTACTATAAATATATATAAACATCCAAATATTCCATCCAAAAAGGAGACCATGCGCGATGAAAGACACCTTGAAATTACTTGTCCTGACATTTATCACGATTTTGTTTTTCGCTCTCGTCATCATCGGTACTCCGTACCTCATGGGACATCCTGACAGTCCCCTCATGACCTGGTGGATCAAATATTCTAAAACTATATTTTGATTCGTCGGTTGCCACCTTTACTCTCGATCTCTAGCACAGAGGTTGGGGTTTATTTTTTTAAAAGCTCTTACAATTCTTCTGCTTGTTTCAATAATAAGATCGTAATGGCACTAACTTCATTTTTATAGCTTTTTTTCTAGCCTTTTCATCATCCGTAATAATTATGTCGATATTTAATCTCTTTTTGTAATTGGTACAATGTATTGTAATTACTCCAATCCCGTACCATGAAAACAACAAGTAAATGCTGCAAATTGGCTCTATAAAAAAGATAAGCTGAAATGATAGATCTTCGCCAAGATGCGATTTTCATTGGACTCCTTGGCTGATAAATCAGCCTTCGTCGTTCATGAAAATCGCAAAAACTATAACTTTAGTTTTTTTTACTGGTACGTTTTTGGAGTAATTACAATGTATTACAATGTATTATTAGTTGACAATGTTAAAAATCGGATTATAGGGGAATAAATTAATTTATGTACTATGTCACGTTCATTTAGAAAAACACCAATATTTGGTCATACTACTGCTGAGAGTGAAAAGGAAGATAAAAGAATGGCTAACCGTGCAACACGGAGGGCTGTAAAGATTGCATTAAAAATTGGGAAAGATGTACTTCCTGATTTACGAGAAAAAGGTAATGTTTATAATTTTGCAAAAGATGGAAAATCTTATTGGATTTCGACTGAAAAAACTCGAGATGATGTAGCTGTAGCTATGAGAAAATAAGATGGATCGAGTAGTGAGTTTATTTTTACAGTAACTCTCTTCCTCTCTGCACTTTGTAATAATCTATTCCATACCTGCTTCGAAATTAATCCACTATAAATAGGCAGGAGGGGCGTCCAAATATTCCATCAAAAAGGAGACCAAAACGATGAAAGGTGCCTTGAAATTACTTATCCTGACATTTATCACGATTTTGTTTTTTGTCCTCGTCATCATCGGTACTCCGTACCTCATGGGACATCCTGACAGTCCCCTCATGACCTGGTGGATCAAATATTCTAAAACTATATTTTGATTCGTCGGTTGCCACCTTTACTCTCGATCTCTAGCACAGAGGTTGGGGTTTATTTTTTTAAAAGCTCTTACAATTCTTCTGCTTGTTTCAATAATAAGATCGTAATGGCACTAACTTCATTTTTATAGCTTTTTTTCTAGCCTTTTCATCATCCGTAATAATTATGGCGATATTCATTTCCTTTGCCAGACTAATAGCTTCTCTTTCTCCAGCTCCTAATCCGATTGGTAATATTTTTTTCACTTCTTTTGTCTCAATCTTATTTTCCTCAATTATTTTTCCAAAATTTCCTGCTTTTAATTCCTTTTGAACTGCATTTGGAACAAACACTACCTCAAAAATATTGCCAAGCATTCCTATCACTCCACCCCTTTGCAGGCGAATCAAGGAAGAAGTGTCACATATGCAGGTTTTCATTTCGTATTTTGTTTATTCCAATATATGTAACGCTTTATTAATGTTTTGTTCCTGTTGAGTTTCAATTTCCTCGTCTAGTACAGACGCTGGATCAATTCCTTTTTTTTGGAGCCAATCTCGCATCTCTACATATCTTTTTTCAAACATTTTAGCAACCTCGCCCAAACTCAATGATCCGTCAACATACGCTCTGTTAACTCTTTTGGTTGACACGGACATAAAATGGGGCCCCCTCGTTTGCCAAAG
>CAZQFO010000211.1:0-2618 GCA_964592695.1 uncultured Candidatus Peribacteria bacterium | reverse complement strand
TTAGCATTGCTGAAATCTTGGATTTCAATCTTTCGCCGTTAGGCTATTGTTCTGAAACAATCAAGCCTTGCAAAATAATAAAGAATCTCGGCTTTTCTTATTTTTCGGCAAGGAAAAGGTTTTCATGAAATTTTGGTGAATTCCGAAACAAATAAATCGCTTACTTTGATTAGAAAAAATAATGATTATAAAACAGGAACTGTTTTAAAGCTTGCGAAAGATTTGGGATTTGAAAGTTTGGATGCGTTTCATGAATTTATAAAGAAATATTAAAAAAACGACGAACATTGCTGTTCGCCGGTGATTTGAGTCCTGTTGTTTGTTACATTAATTTTATTGTTTGAAACATGCTGAGGGCAATCAGCACCCCCCCCCACTATTCGAGACCATTCAGTGGGAATAAGGGAAATACCGGCTCCAGCAATAAAACAAATCCAGATTTGTTTTCGATTCATTATTTAGTGCCTCCATTTTGTATTGTGTGATTACAGACAGGACATCTGCCTGCAATTTTACTATGTAACACGCTATAGCGAGCCATTCGCACAGTGGATTAAGCAATTGCAAATTACAAGCATATAACTGTCTGTATTGTTGTGTCTTTGCATTGTCTTTATGAAGACCGAATGCTGTAACGCTACACGCGATATGTAAAAGAGCTAAAAATGTAATATCTATAAATAAAAATTTGTCAAGTTTGAATTTATGATTATACTTTGTTTATGTTAGATCATGAAAAAATAATTATCCTTGATTTTGGTGGGCAATATGCTCACCTGATTGCTAGTCGAATAAGGCGGGTAAATGTGCTGGCGGAGATATATAATCCGGATGAGATTTCGTTAGAAATTTTACAGGATCCAAAAGTGAAGGGGATTATCTTATCCGGAGGTCCTCAGAGTGTGTTTGATGATGGTTCACCGAAATGTGATGATGTTATTTTTGAGCTTGAAAAGCCGGTTCTTGGTATATGTTATGGTCATCAGTATCTCAATCATTCTTTGGGAGGTGAAGTGAAGCAGGGGGAGGTGCATGAGTTTGGGATGGCTGAGTTGGGGTTTGATTTGGGGTGTCCTTTGTTTTTAGGGATTGAAGAGAGAAGAAGGAAGAGAGAAGAAAGTGATTTTAAGTCGCATTCCCCTATGACCGTTTGGATGTCGCATGGGGATGAGGTGGTAAAATTGGCTAAAGGATTTGAATCTTGTGGGAGTACTTCTGATTGTGCTAATGCGGCAGTTTGGAACAAAGATAGAAATTTGTACGGAATTCAGTTTCATCCAGAGGTAACGCATTCCGAATATGGAGCACAGATATTGGGGAATTTTGTAAATATTTGTGAGGTACAAGCAGATTGGACGATGGAAGCTTTTTTGGAGGAGGAGAAAGATATTTTAAAGGAAAAGATTGGAGATAAAAATGTGCTGCTTTTTGTTTCTGGTGGGGTTGATTCTACTGTAGCGTTTACATTGTTATCTGAAGTCTTGGGGACAGGTAGGGTTCGAGGTCTTTTTATTGATACTGGATTGCTACGGGAAGGTGAAGTTGAATTTGTTGAAAAATCCATAAAAGATATTGGGGCACATTTAACCATATTAAATGAATCGGAGCGTTTCCTCAAAAATCTGGAAGGTGTTTATGAGCCAGAAAAAAAGCGAGAAATAATTGGCAATTCATTTATAGATGTTCAACGTGATTATTTTTCTACTCACGATTTACATGATGAATGGATTCTGGGGCAGGGAACTATTTATCCTGACACGATTGAGACTGGTGGGACAAAGAATTCTGCTACTATCAAAACCCATCACAACCGTGTTCCTGAGATTCAGAAAATGATAGATGAGGGCAAGGTTGTAGAACCATTGGCACAGTTGTATAAAGATGAAGTTAGGCAGTTGGGGGAATTATTGGGATTGCCTGAACATTTGGTTTGGCGTCATCCATTTCCTGGTCCTGGATTAGGGGTTCGTATATTGTGTTCTTCTGTAGAGATGTATTGCAATGCATCTCAAATCGAACAAGAAAAACATGTTATCCTTCCTATAAGATCAGTTGGAGTTCAGGGTGATTATCGAACCTATCGACATCCGGCAATTATCGATTTCAATGTCTTGGGAAATCAATCTGGATTTGATATTGCAAAATGGGAATACGAAGCCACGGATTTGATCAACAGAAATTCAGAGGTCAATCGAGCATTGGTTTTGTTAGGGTCAAATCTTAATAATAATGTAGGATCACAAAATTTTTTGTTCTCATCGGTTTCTGTTCAAAAATGTTATATTACTTCAGAACGAATACGACGTCTACAAGTAGTCGATCATATCGTGACCAAAACCCTGGAAGAGATGAATCTCTACGAATCAGTCTGGCAGTTTCCGGTGGTATTAGTTCCGATTTTGTTTAATGACCAGGGGAGGGAATCTATCATTTTGCGTCCTATTGATTCAGTAGATGCGATGAGTGCGAGGGTAGGGGAATTACCGTTTTTATTTTTTGAAAAGGTAGTGACTGAGATTTTGAAGGACGAGGAAGTTTCGGCAGTGTTTTTGGATGTGACATCTAAGCCTCCGGGGACTATTGAGTGGGAGTAAGATTGGTTTAACTCTTTTGGTTGA
>CAZQFO010000210.1:0-2622 GCA_964592695.1 uncultured Candidatus Peribacteria bacterium | reverse complement strand
CGATTAATGCACTTTTTTTATTCAAAAATTTTTACTTCGTGAAATTTTAAGGTTAAAGGTAACAAAAAAAGGGAGGGATTTTGATAAAGAGCAGAATGAATTGTTTCCGCAAAGGTTTTCTGAAATATATGTCTGCAAAAATAAGGATTGCACAAAATCTGGAAAGAGTCCATATTACAGACTCGATAGTTTTGACCCGGACACTAACGAAATTATATCCAGAAAATTTACATTTTTTGACTATCCAGATATAGATGATCTAAACAAGAGCAAAGTCGAAAAGTACATTAAAGAATTTGAAAAAAATACCCACCGGGTACAATGCTTGCACCAAATGTTCCAACAAACATGCTCGGGGGTAAAAACAATCAATTGTTTAATGATTTGTCAGAGATGGGGGATGCAGGTCTTCCATTTGATTCGAAAATGGTTATAGAAATTCCAGAGCAGGGAATACCAACGTCATACCTTAATGAAATTGCTGACAGCATAAATCCAAACATAGAATTCCGTCAAGTCAAAACAGCAATAAAGCAGTAAGAAAGAAATTATGAGTAACGCACCTGAAAAATACATTATCTATAAATATTGGAACCCATCAAAAGGTGGAGGGATTCAACCACTTGGATATAAAGAATCTGAGGATGTATATAACAGCGGAAAAATTGTGTATGTGACAGAAAACACAGAAAACCCAACATATATGCTTGCGCTTTTAAAGGAAAGTGTTGAGGATGAGGTATATGGTTGGGATGGATGTGATGTGTGCATTCTAGACAAAAAACTAAACACTGCTGCAAATTATAGATACGTAGCAACTGACAAAGAAAATCCTGCCAAGTACCAAATTAGAAATTTTATACTAAGGGAGCATGAAGAGTATGAAGAAAGAGAAAATCTAAATGGTTATACGAAAGCCGGCGCTATTCTCGAATCAATACGCAATAAAAATGGTGCTATAAAAGGTTGGAAAATCAATGACAGTATAAAATATCTTGTAAGAACATTGAAAAATGGTAAACTTATTAGTAGTGACAGATATCGAATAAGCCATGATATTGACATTTGCACAAAAATCCCTGCATATGGTGAATGGGACGAAATCTTATCGCATGCTAAGGCCTTTTCTTTAGAATTGAAAAAGGCCCTTGAAGAAAATATAAAAAAATAGAAGTTTCAGAACAAAAATTGGCATGGTGGCTGACACACATGAGAGGCTTTTAAACGGAATACGTCTGTTACAGGATTAATGACATGAAAAGGAAGTTGGACCAAAAAAAACATCAACTATCTATCCTCCTCCTACTCAGCCTACTATTCACAGCCTCTGGCTGTGGAGATGGTCCAAGTGATGATCCTAAAAGTGGAACTGGAAATGGTGCTGGAAGTGGTTCTAATTCCGGAACCGGCATTGTCGAACTCGGTCCGGTAACCGGTTCAGATGTGAGCATAGAGACTTTAGATGCGGCAACCAATCTGTACACTGCAACCACAGATGATGATGGGAAATACACCATAGATAAGGCTACTTTGAAAGCGGCAGCAAACAATCTCATGCCTGTCCCTGAATACGTTCGTATCGTCGCCACAGGAGGAACTGACCTGGACCCTGACGATGATGGGACACAAGACGCTGCAGAAAGCCTGGATGTGGGAGGAGAGGTGCTGGGGATTGTATCAATGGACGATCTCGATAATGCAACCGATAATGATGGAGAAGAAATCAGAATCAATTTGATCACTACAGCCATTGCTGAACTGGTCAAAGATACCGACGAAAATGAAATCAACAAAGAACTGTTGGACCATCTTGCAGAAGAAATAGGCGTGGAAGACGTGGACGGAGATAAGCAAGTCACCTACAAGGTATCCTCCCAAAATTTCAGTGTAACGCCTTCACATGAAATGCGGGAAACTGCATAAACACTGGATGAAGAAATTGGATTTTTAGGATTTACATTGGAATTTTGGGAGGATACCCTACAAGGATACCATAAAATACAAAATGTCAGAACATGAAAGCCTAGCAGAAGCCAAGCTCAGAAGTGACTATCTGGATCATATCCACAGTGGGGACGATGATAGTCGGACACAATTTATTGAAACATTTAAGCAGGAAAATGACGTGGTAAAAACCGGAGTCGCAGTAAGTGGTGAAAATATAGAAATTACAATTAATAAACTCGGAAAAGATAACCATGTAAAGTACGGAATTAATGTAGGAGATAATTCAGAAGAACTACAAGATACATATTACAACGAGCCGATAACAATCGAAAAAAATGACGTAATAACCTTCCAAGAATGTACTAACGAAGGCGAGTGCTATAAACAGCAAACCCTGTTTTTTGATGGTGTAAACACAACAAAAACCATAGACATTGAACGCCCAGAAAATTTATTTGAAAATCAAGAAAAGATAGAAAGTATTAGAAAATCCATATCTGAAAAGAGGGTGGAAATAACTGTGGCAGAGAATAATATGGAAGCAATATACGAAAAACTTGACAGGAAAAATTCGGAAAAAAAAGAAATAGAAGAAAGGTTAGCCATGGTCAATGAAAGGATTATTAACTCTTTTGGTTGACACGGACATAAAATGGGGCCCCCTCGTTTGCCAAA
>CAZQFO010000209.1:0-2633 GCA_964592695.1 uncultured Candidatus Peribacteria bacterium | reverse complement strand
TTGCGATTTTGAATCTGAATGAAGAAAATCCTATTGGAATTCTGGTTGAGAACCCGGAATTATTTCATACGCAAAAAGCTATCTTTGATCTGGCGTGGCTGGGGACTACGAGCTTTATTACTCAATAACTTATATTAACATGGATGCACAACTACCGAAAAATATCGAAAATTTAATTCAACAACTCGATGAATCGCAACTTCGTGTTTTAAATCACAAAGTAGTAGAACGACTCAATCTGATCCATCGTGCCAAGCGCCTCAAATCATTGGCTAAATTCAACCTCTACGATAAAATCTATTTTGATCATGACGGAGAAAAGATTTTTGGACGAATTATCCGTACCAAACTGAAGATCGAGGCGAATGGAGAATTCCTCCTTCTTTTCTGGTAAAAATAACAGAAGTATCAGACGATGACATCATTTATGAAAAAGCTCGGAAAGCAAAAGTGGAGACAAAACCGAAAATTAAGCCTGCAACGCAACTACCTTTTGCTGGGATAAAAGTGAATCGTAACGCAAAATGCCCATGTGGGAGTGATAAGAAGTATAAGCGATGCTGTGGACAAAAATAATATTTAAGTTCCACCTTTACTTCGTCTTTCATTGAAATTTCTAGAATTTCAAGCCTTCCCTTTTAGGGTAATGTTCCCTGTTTTGATATCAACCTTGGTAGCATATTCATTATAAATTGCATGAAAATGAGGAGGGTTATGATCGTCATAATACATGTAAATCGATATTCCAAGAAAAAATGAAATTCGAGGCATATTTAATAATATTGAGATCATAATGATTTTAAATGAATTGTTATAAAAATCAACCATCAAACAATTATTTGAACAAACCAAATTTATTCCTACACTTGCCACCATGAAACTAGACTTCTCACCACAAGCGCAAAAGGCTCTCCAAATAATGGAAGAAACAGATAATAATATGTTTCTGACAGGAAAAGCCGGAACCGGAAAATCAACACTTTTGGATCATTTTCGAAAAAATACTGAAAAAGAAGTAGCAATTCTTGCTCCGACAGGTGTAGCTGCTATTAATGTAGATGGGGAAACTATTCATTCTTTTTTTGGTTTAAAGCCAGGATTTGAATTAGAAGAAGCTCAAAACAAAGGTCCATCTCCCTGGAAAAAGGAAATGATGGAGAAGCTAAAGACCGTGGTAATTGATGAAATCTCTATGGTGAGAGCTGATCTGCTGGATGCAGTAGATGTTTTTCTTAGAAAAGCTCGTGAATGTGGGGAACCATTTGGCGGAGTACAGATGATTTTTATAGGAGATTTATACCAATTGCCACCAGTGGTGACTTCTGCTGATCGTGAACGTTTTCGTGAAATGTATCCTGGACCGTTTTTTTTTGATTCGGAGGTGATGAGAGATGGCGTTTTTGAATTGGATTTTATCGAATTAGAAAAAATTTATCGGCAAAATGATAATGAGTTTATTCGTGTATTAAATGCGGTTCGAAATAATTCGATTGTTCCGGCTGATATGGATGTGTTTAATCAACGTGTGAATGAAACATTTGAACCAAGAGATAAGGACTACATTTACTTGATGACGACTAATGCTGATGCAAAAATAATTAATGATAGAGAACTGGATAAGCTGAAGGGGCCTGAGATTGTTTTTCATTCACACATAACTGGAAAGATTGAACGAAGTCAGTATCCGGCTGATACAGAATTATGGTTAAGAAAAGGTGCACAGATTATGTTCCTCAAAAACGATTCTGAAGGACGATGGGTAAATGGAACTATAGGGAAGGTTGTTGATATTGATGAAGATGAGGAATTACTAGAGGTTGAGATAGTAGATGGAAAATTAGTAGAGGTTTCTTATTTCACTTGGGAAATCTCAAGATATGTAATGATAGATGGTAAACTGGAAAGAGAAATAATTGGTTCGTTTAAGCAGATTCCTGTGCGATTGGCATGGGCGATTACCATCCACAAAAGTCAGGGAAAGACTTTTGATAATGTGATAATCGATTTGGGACGTCGTAGTTTTGCGCATGGGCAGACATATGTGGCTTTGAGCAGGTGTCGAACACTTGAAGGAATGGTATTGAAAAAACCGATCAAAAAATCAGATGTGATTATGGATTATAGGGTACGCAAATTTATAACTGATTTTCAGTATTTGGTAGCCGAAAAATCCATGTCGTTTGATGACAAGGTTGCGTATATTGAAAGTGCTATAGCTAATCGTTCTGTTTTAAAAATGGTGTATCTAAAGGGACAGGATGAAAGATCAGAACGTCGAGTAATGCCATTAAGTGTTGATACCAGGGAATTCAAGGGGCATTCGTTTATGGCATTGGAGGCAAAATGTTTGATGAGGGATGCCAATCGGGTTTTTAATGTGGCGAGGATATTGGAGGTAGAGAATGAATAATTAATAATGAACAATTGGATTTGGCTTTTTATTTTTCCACATTCCTTTGATTTTTCCTCAAACAGATAATCGGTTTTTTTGGGGAATACTCTGATTTTGTCATGATCAAACTTTATTGATTGTTTTTTGGGTTGTCAATAATTGTTTCTGTGATCACTCACTGTGGTGATAGTGGGTAGGCGAGAGGATTATACCACTCGCCCCCCGTTGCCGCAATAGGGTC
>CAZQFO010000208.1:0-2656 GCA_964592695.1 uncultured Candidatus Peribacteria bacterium | reverse complement strand
TGGATTAGATACATAGTAGTCGTTCATTAATCAAGCAGGCGAATTATATTCTTATGAAAATGATTGTCAATATTTTTTTGCCAAAAGTCGTGACTAGGATTTGGACAAAAAAATACAATTTTATGCATCAGTTAGCCAAAAACGCATCTAAAATCCGTTACATCTGGTACATCTTTCCATTGGGAGACATCGTTGGAAATCTGGATCTGTTCTCCACAAGAGAGGCAGAGACAAGCAATGAGTGTTTCTCCATCATGAGGAGGATCTTTTATTGCGATAAAAATATCATTTTTATCTACCTGGAGGGTGGCATCGCAATTATGACAGAGTATTTTTCTTCTCCATTTGTGATGATTGAATCCTGGGCTGATGATTTGCATTGATAAGTCCCTTTCGCGTGATGTTAATGATATATCTTGTCACTATTAACCAATATTTTTACATTAGGTTGAGTAGTAGTACAAAATAATATGACTGCATATTTATTATTAATAATGAAATGTCAAATGTCAAAAAAAACTTGACAGACCTTGTTTCATTTATATAATCATGCACGTTGTTATTATTTTTTAATTTTTTTAAAATGACAGTTTTAGGCAAGCGTGGTGGTAAACCTGCTGTAATTCCAGGTTTCGAAGGAGTTAGCTCTTGGGATGAGTTAGATAGAATTAGACCGCAAATTTCCACAAATTCAGAATCCCCATCTCCTGGAAAAGCAGAAGTTAAAGTTTCGGAGACAGCAGTTCAGGATTCTGTGTCGGGTATGATTGATAGGCTTCAGGAGGCAGAACAAAAAGCTAAAGAAGCTGCAAGGACAGCAAAAGAGCAAGAAAAAATAAATAAACCAAATTTACGTTTGACTTATCAGGAAGCTCTTTGTGTAATCCAAGATACTGTTGTTGATATGGATTCACGTATCTGGGTTAAACCTGGAATGCAATTTAATAACAAAGGTTCTGGAAGTTTTATTCCTGTATCGGTTGGAATTAATGAACAAACTCTTGCTAGTTTTAAAATCGCAATCGAATATGGAAATTTCGATTCCATTGCGGGGGTGATTTCTGTGACCAAAGAAGGTGTTAGAAGGTCTGTAATTGCGGGGTTAAATAAACTATTAAATAAACTATTAACTTAATTAAAGTCTAAAAGAAGACCAAAATTAGTGGTTAGCTTTCTTTCTTTGATCATGAATAAAAATCACGCAAGATTCAAAGAATCCAATGAAGGCTAGATATCTGTCTAGCCTTTTTAGTGGTTGTTGGAAACAACCCTCGCCATAAGACGGGGGTTGTGGTGAAAGGGAGGCATGGAAGCCTCTCTATGGAATCTTTCCTCTCTTTTTATTTCCGTTATTTGGAAAAAGCAGTCTACTGGCGCCAAGTCCGTTTTCTCTTTTTTCTTGGTCGATCATGATGGTTTCTTCTTGATTTATCCTTCCGATATAGTTGACCTGTCCGAGCGAGTTTTTTCCTTAGTTGTGCAATTTCTAGTCTGAGCAGGAGCATCTCTTTTTCAGCTTTTAATTTTTCCATTGTTGCCTTCCTTCTTTTTTTGGGAGGAGGGCTACCTTGGTGTTTATTTGGAGATAAACGGTTTTTTTTTACCGTTACTGCAGAATTTATTTGCTTTTTTATACGTACAAAAAATTTTGCAGGGTCTTGAAATCGTCCTCCCGTATGGTCACAGGAGCTTTTTACTCTAACTTCATAATTCTTGTTGATCGTGACTGTCTTTGAGAATCCTGCCAAACAGTTCTCATTTATTCCTCTAGCAAGAGACATAGATCCAGAAAATGTCTGAACCCTTTGATCCACGAGACAAAGTGATGAAGATCCGGTATAGCAGATGCGAACTTTCGCGAAGCTCGTTTTCATTGCCAATCTTCCTTCAATATTTCCAGTCATCGACGGAGTAATTTGAATATAACTGTTTTTAGTAAGTTTTACTTTTTTGTCTAGGGGGGTCGATATCGTCCTGTATTAATTCAAATCTGGGACTAGCTACGGTGAGGTTGCTGTTTGTAATCATCAACATAAAAACAATGATGCTCGTGATAAGTTGTGTGATTGTCCATGTTTTTTTCATGATGTTTCTCCTGGCTGATGGATAGAGATTTATCCGATAGATACTGATTTCGAAAGTTGAGAACAAAGAAAATTTGTTTGCTATTCCTTATTAGTGTAGTGATAAATAAAAAATAAAAGGGAAGTGCCTATTCTCAAATTACGAAATCAGGTCATCGAATCAAAAAAATGTTTTGAAGAAACTGGTATTAGAAAATTTTGATGATGTTAGAAATTGTTTAGATTATTTTGTCGTTTTTTTTTGATAACGAAGAGAGGATCTGCGCTCTTAGATTCCAGTCTTTGGAAGATTCGAAATCCTGATAATTCAGAATGCAAATCTTCACGTTTGAACGCAAATGACTCTTCGTTACACTCCCATTTATTCGTGGGAGATTTGCCGAAATGCAAAAGAACAAGACCTTTGTATCGTAGTGTGCATTGTTTGTCGAGTCATGTTTCGTGATTCAGTATATCGGAATTTCAATCTTCTTCGTAAACCCTGTAAATGCAGCAGTATTGCAACTACTAAGGAGTCGTACTAATAGATTGGCATTGCTGAAATCTTAGATTTCAATCTTTCGCCGTTAGGC
>CAZQFO010000207.1:0-2658 GCA_964592695.1 uncultured Candidatus Peribacteria bacterium | reverse complement strand
ACCGCTTTCCGACTGGCTTCCTTGAAGTTCAAGGTAGTCATTTTCGGAAGTACCTCCAATCAGGTCTTTTGCGATACTTGTGTAATCGATTAAGACCTTGCTGTTGCGGATAACGAGGGATCGAAAGAAAAGTTCAAGGCATCTTCGCTTCATTCCAGAATTGAAGGACATATACTCTCCTCTCAAGGCTCGACCAATGGTCATATATTTCATAGTCGTGTCTGCTAGCTCGTCATCGATTTCATCCTCCACCTCTTCCATTTCTGCATAAATGGTCTTTTTTCTGTTCTTCAAATCATTTCTCATCTCCATAAATTCTTCGTCATCAAACATTCCTTTGATTAGTTTTTGGTTGAGAGTTTTTAGTTCCCGATCGATATTTTCTACTTGCTTCAAGAAGATATTTTTTCGTTCTTCCATTTCTTTGAACTCAATCTCATTCTTTTTTAGCAGGTCATTTTTCAGTCTTTCAAATACTTCTGCTTCAATTTTTATTCTTTCTAAGGCTTTCACAACAGACTGTTCCAAAATATCTTCCCGCAAACTCTTCTTGTGTTTTTCTCCTACGAGAAATTTCACGTCACACTGCTTCTTGTTGTGGCATTCGAGATAAATATGCGTCTTATGTCGAGAAGGAATTAAAAACCTCCCACAGGAGCATTTAACTCGTTTTTTGTAGGTATAATTGTGTCGCTTATCGCCTCTCAAGATCTTTCCGTCCAATCGAGCCTGAACTCGAAGGAATAACGACTTTGTAATCGCAGGTTTATGCACTCCCTGATAGACAGTCATTTTCCCGGTACTTTTGTTTGTCCAATGGATTTCTCCGTAATAAAACGGAGTTCTGAGTACCCTTTCAACAGAAGTCTTGTTAATCGGATTTTTGAATTGGGTCGACATCCCTTTTTTATGTAAATGTTCCGTCAAAGTTCGGAGCGAATAATTCCCAGTGTTATAAAGTTCAAATGCTTTTTTAACGAGCGGAAAATTATCATCTGGAAATTTAGCGGCATTCCCATGCTTTTTTTTCTCTTCCTCTGTTCCTTTACGATAGCCGATGGGGGGAATTCCCGGATACAGTCCTTTTTTCAGAACCGATTCGATTCCTCTGTGTACATTTTTTGAGAGAGAGCGACTCTGCTGAGTGGAATTCCCAAATTTAACAGACAAGAGGATCATGTCCGTATTTTTGTCGTAGATTTCGAAAGGAGTCCGGATCTGTTTGAGTTGTCCGGTTTGGAGAGCATGACAAATTTCTCCTCCATCGATCATATTCCTTGCTAATCTATCAGCATCCCATACGAGGAACGCATTTATCTTTCCTTCTCTCAATAATTTCATAAGTTTCCCAAACCCTTCCCTTCCGGGATAATGAGCAGATTTTTCCTCCGAAATCGTTGTTACCACTTTTAACCCATCTTTTCTTTCAAGTTCGCTCAAGATTAAAGATGACATGAAGATTGAGATGAAATTGGCTAGTTTATTTGATTTTTATTCCTTAATATCTCCGCTTCCACTTTCGATATTTTTCTACCGCAAAATTTAACCAATATTTCCCAGAAATCGGATAATCTTGTACATGTAAAAAATTCTTTTCTCCCCCCCCAAACCCACGTTTAAATTTAGATAACCCAAACCAGGGATGTTTTTTTTCTTCATCTCCACAGATTCCCCAAAAATTAAATTCTCTACAACCTCGACGTTTTGCTTCCAAAATTGCAGACCAAATCGTAGCATGAGCTACTGGAAATTTGGAATAACTGGACGCCCCCTGATGATAATAAGCCGCATGATTATCAAAGATAATAACCGAACTACTCAAATACTGTCCATCAATTTCCGCAGAAAAAATCTGGCAGTCCTCACCAAAGACATCTAGCTCCACTTCAGTTGATGCTCGAGTAAATGGAACAAATCCTTGACGAGCAACAGTTTCTTTGTGCAACTTCCAAAAAATATCCAAATCCTCTTTTTGGTTTCCAACCTTCGTTTTTATTCCACACTTTTTTATTCGTTTAACTTCATATCGAGTGGACTTTCGCATATTTTTGAGGATTTCCTCTTCATCCAGAGAAATATCCAAAGTCCAAGTTTTTTCTGGATTTACCAAATGAACCGAAGCCGGACGAAACCCTTGATTTTTAAAATCAGAAATACTGTCTACCGAGAGGAGTGGCGATATCCTGACAAAATCACATTTTTCTTTCTTCCCCAATGTCACATATGCTTCCAAAAAACTACTCAAAAACCCTTTCCTCTTCTCCATATTCCCCCCTTCTCTCTTCTCTGTTAGCGGCCCATGAGGAAGATGCAAAAAAATCCCACGTTTAGCATTTATTTTTTGTATCAGCGAAATTCCAGATAGTTTCTCCTTTTCAAAAAGCCCCAAATAATAAATCTTTTCGCCTATTCCTTCTCGATATTTTCCATACTTCGAAGTCTGAAGAAAGGTTTTTTCTCCAGAAAATTCATCATAATAATCATCAAACTGATGCGTAGTAATTTCACGTAACGAAAAATTCATTGATACGATCTTACGAAATTCCGTTGATTTGGCGAGTTATTTTTTTGTATTCAGCACGACATAGGGGTTGAATTTTTGACACTTCATCAGTCTTCGCTCTACGAGCTTCGACCGACAGGCGAGGACGACCGCAG
>CAZQFO010000206.1:0-2750 GCA_964592695.1 uncultured Candidatus Peribacteria bacterium | reverse complement strand
TCTCTTATACTCAACACTTCCCAGCACACGAAAAAAGGAATTACCCTTTTTTTATGCATGTGTTCTGCTCTTCAAATTGCATAGGTTTCCATCCGTCTTCACACTCACAATCAAGAGATCCAAACTTCTTGGCGGGAGGAATTGCTAAGTTTTCTTTACACCATCCAGCCACCGATCCAGTCGGTAAATCATTGTAACCATAATCAGCTATTTTAGAATTCAACTCATTCAACAAAAATGCTGCCCTATTCCATTCCTCGGAAGAAAGGTGGTCATTAGGACCTTTATCGGATGATAGTGTTACATCGGTTGTCGCATAAATCAAAACCAATCCCACCGCAAACATAAAACTAGAAAACAATGCTTTTGCGGAAAGCTTTCCTATTGTTTGTAAAAATGTCCGGATTTGAGGTTTTGTTTTTTTCATGGTTTTTAGATTTTCTATATTTTAGGTGTATCTTTTGAGATGTGCAAATTTATTTTTATTTTTTTAAAAAAAAATTGTAAATTCTGAAAAACAAGTTTATTCTGTGTACTAGGGAAAATACTGAAATTTATGTATATCCATAGGTAAATGTATCTCGTATCGGAAAATAGAAAAGTGATTTTTTCTCTAGTTATTGTTTTCATTTCTTTCATTATTTTCTTTTTTTAATTCCGTGTAGCGGTCATGTTCTAGAATTCTTCTTAACAAAAAATTAAAAATAAATATGTTGTCCTTAAAAAAAATATCAAAATTTATAAAAGACCTTGTTCCGGGAAGGAGGGGATGGTTGTTGTATTTGTTGTTGTTGGCTGTTTCTGTCGGGACTGTGGCATATGCGGTAAATAGTTATGAGTCTTATGGGGCAAATAATGGTTCGGGGTTGAGCTTTGCAGGGAGAGGAATTTGTTTTGGAGAGGCTGACGAGTGTGATTCTGATGGATGTGACTTCTGGTTCCCTGATGTTAGTTCTGTATGTGATGGAGAGGAGTTTACTCAGACCAATGCTTGCTATGATCCACGAGCTGCGAAAGGAACGAGAACAGGTGGCGTCTGTGCTCCCGATAATAATGTATTATTTGTATCTTATCAGCGGGAGTGTAGTAGTCGCGAAATTCAGGAGCATCAAGTAAAAAAGCCCTTAGACTCCATAAATGGAGATGCGGATGTTGACCATGTTTATATTTGCGATAATAACTACGATGAAAAGGTTTTGTCAGATGAAATAAAAACAAAATTAAATAACAGCTCTTATGAGCAGGTTTGGATTTATTACAGAGGGATGTATTTTGACGAAGATGGTGAGGAGATATTGCCACTACATATTGAAAAGTCAGATAGAGAAGCCTTTCGGGGTTTTCACGAAAGCCAGAGTTTGGGTGACGAGAAAAGAAATGTAATCGTAGATGCTAGGATAAATGTAAACAAAAGAGGGATTCTAAATAACACGCAGTCTTTAATTGAGAATTATTACACGAACTTAAAAGAAAGAGGAGGTGGGATTGTGTATTTGGTGGAGGATGCTAGCGATTTTATATCCATGTCCAGTCATTCCGCAATGTTTAGGATGATTGAATATCCCCCTGTTAGAAAGGGGAACTGCATGGTTTCTGTTGGAATGGGAATTCAATCAGATTCTGAATTATTTACACATCCAAATAAAATTTCAAAATTGTATTGTGAGACAAAAGAATTTGGAATTGTTCCTTATGAAGGGGGAGGGGGTGACTACTTTTATGATGTAGCTCGATATGGTACACTCTTTAGCATCTCTACAACTATAGCAGCCCCCGTGTGTGTGTCAAATTGGAAAACAGAAGACCCCAGTATGTTTTGTCGCAACAAAGAAGTACTCCGGTATGATGGATGTGGAAGGATAGAAGCAACAGGAGAAAAGGGAGAAAGGGGTCCCATGGAAAAATTTGACCAAGACCCAAGTACAGTTTGTACTACTAAAAAAGTGACTGTTACTGATGGATGTGGGGGTAGTAGGGAGGAATTTGGCCAAAAAGAAGATGGTCACTGTGCTCTTGATCAGAATGTTTTGCTCGTAACTTACTACAATACTGATGCGATGTATGTTGGTGACATAATAAAAGATAAACTTAGTAGTGCCGGGGCTACTGTAACACATATTGCAACTCCAGGATTTGATGATAATGCTGTTGAACAGGCCCTAGCAACAGGTGATTATGGTCAACTATGGCTTTTTGAGTATGATAAAGGGGGTGGAACCTGGGATTCTGATCTCAAAGCAATTGCAAAATTTCATCAACAATTGAGAGCTGATGGGAGGTTAAATGTAATTGTAGATGGAAGAATAAATGGGGATATTTATAGAGACAGAGATATTTTAACAAAGACCGTTGAAAACTATTATGAAAATTTAAAAAGACGAAGGGGGGGGATTGTGTATGCGACGGATGATCATGACTATCACTCTGGCATGTTTAATGATCTTATGGATGTAATTGGATATGGTAAGGCTTCAGGATTACATGCTAAAGGAACACCAATCGAATATGACTCAAATAGTGAGATTTTTTCGACACCTTTTGTTGTAGATAGATTATTCAACGATACAACAACAGGCACAGTTCCGACTGGACCTCAGCCAAATGGAGACGTGTTACATACTGTGGCTTGGCATGTGCTTGATAGTAATGAACCGGCTGTTTCTACAACGATAACGGGTCCTGTAGAATGTTCTGCAGAGTTTACAGGACCAGATCCTAGTGCTGTTTGTAGTTTTGATACGGTTGTGCAC
>CAZQFO010000205.1:0-2795 GCA_964592695.1 uncultured Candidatus Peribacteria bacterium | reverse complement strand
CACGCTTTTTGGTTTCTACATAACCACCTGGCACAGGATAAATGGAATTACCCTTATCAATTTTGCTAGAGCTCTAATTAATGAAAACTTGCTTTTTATACTAAGTTTTGGAAGAATTCATTGGAATGAGAAAAAGAAATCGAAAACTATCTCCATTTTTAGGTTTTATTATTTTCCTTATTGGAACCGGGGGAATATGGCATTACTATTGGGAGCTACGCACGGAAAAACTTGAGAATTTTTTTCCAGCAGATGTACCAGTGTTTGCTAAATTTCAAATTAATGAATCAAAAATTGAAGATTTAAAAACACTTTTTCCGCAAACTGATTTTTTTACACTCCTAAATGTAACACTTTTTCCAGACTTACAATTAGCAAATTTTGAAGAAAATATTCTGTCATGGATAGGAAGTGAAATTGGGGTATCTTTTTTGGATGACAATAATTTTTTTATTGGTATCGAAATGAAGTCTAAAGACAATGCTCAGGATTTTATTAAAAACTTTTTAGCCGAAGGGGAATCTTTTAAAACCAATATCGTAAATGAAATAGAAATCTGGATGCCTGAATATTCATCAAGTATTGCGTTTGGATTTCATGGAAGATGGTTATTAGTATCTAGTTCATCTCATACAATTGAAAATGTTTTTTCATCAGAAATAAAATTAAAAGATAATGTGGAATACAACAATATTTCAAATGATTTGCCCAAGGATTCATTTTTTTCGTTCTACATAGATACAAACAAAACTACTCAATTATTTAAGGGATCTAAATACGTGACATTTAAACCTCTAGTTGAGGCAATTTCACAAACTTTGCCAATAATCGGTATGTCTGCCGATATAGAAAAAAAGGGAATAGATATAGACACCAAATTTATTGCAGATAAAAACGTTTTTAATCCACAAAAAGTAAAAAGAGATCCAAATATCCTTATGCCTAAATTGGCTCAATTTGGATCTAGAGATGTATTATTTTTTATAAATGGGATAGATTTATACGAAAAATATAAACACACGAGCAATTTTCTAAGTCAGATGAATCCACAATTTTCATTGATCTTTGAAGGTTTAGTTAGGGCTAAGTTTTACTCAATTTTTGGTGAAGACTTTGATTTTGAATCAGAATTTTTGGCACTAACACATGGTCAATATGCGATAATGGTCGATTATCGTGATGAACTCTACCCATTTTTACAGTTCACTTTTATTTCTGAGTTTGGAGAATCAGATATAGAGCATAATTTATCAAAATTTCACGAAGCTGTTCGTCTGGCACAAAGTCAGTTTACAACAAAAGTTGAGGAGGTAGAATTACCAGATGGAACACTTCGAAAAGAACTGGTCTCAGTACCTCGAGAAGATATTCCCATTCAAGAAGTAGCGTATAGTAATGAAAAATACTACACAGTAGAAAATCAGGTACCTGATAAAAAGTTTTCCTATGGATTTGTGGAGAATTATTTTGTATTTTCTACTCATGAAGAAGGGATAATCGGAGTAATTAATAATAAAAATAATATTAATCCAAATCTATCGGAAAATGAGGATTTTCGAGAAAGTGTTTTATTTAATTACTCTCCATCCGAGAGCTACGGATTTGTAAATCTAGCAAAGATGACTTCAACTTTAGAATTCCTTTATTCAGCAAAAGAAACCTCTACAGTTGGACACTTCCTAAAAACAAATCTAAGAACAGCAACTTTTGCCAGAAAAGTTTTTCCAGAGGAAATGTTTTTGTCAGCATTCTTATTTGCGAGATAAATAATACTCATTAAAGTCAATTTTCTGCTGCATCATCAGCGTTATCAGGAGCGCTATTTTCAGGATTTCGCATTTTCGCCTGTGAAATTTTTTGTCTGTTGCTTGAGATGTGCCGAACTATCTCATGTGGATGAGGGGCATCTTTAAACAATAAAACTCCGGCAGATGAAGCCGTTTCAATATTTAGATTTCCATAACCGAATAACCAATGAAGTATCCCAGTATTATTTGGAACAACGTTTGTAATGGCTTCATAATTTACATCATTTGAAATTGCTCCAAAGAGTTCTCGATTTTGTAAAATTATCCGCTTATTGGTGATGTAAACTACATCATAGTTATAATCAAGCCATGCTTTGATAAAAAAGATTATCGCGAAAAATATAAAAAGTAGCGCCCCCCCTATGGCATACATATTTGCCTCAAAAAAAGCAATAAGACATAAAGCTGCAGAAGAAAAAATAAGAGGCATTATAAGAGCAGACAATAACACTAATGGGTGTTTTTGCACAACACGTTCAATTCTTTCACCTTCTATGACACGAAATTCTCCATGAGAACTAGTTTCGCAATTTGAAATTGCTAATCTTTCCATATCATATGCTCTGCTAAGCTTTAATAATCTTAATATTCTCAGTATCAAAAAAACTTCTGGAGCAGCAAATAAATCAAACCTAGAAAGATAAAATGGCAAAATTGCAACTAAATCAATTATGCCCCACCAAGATGTTAAATATCCAATCGGTTTTTTTGCTGACCATATACGGAGAGCATATTCAGTAGTAAATATTGTCAGTACTACTTTATCAAATAGTAGTAATGGCTCATTTGCCCATTCTATCCCAGGAAGAAAATGCAGAGGAATAACGGCAATAGAAAGTATAATCAAAAGAATGATGACCCCATTTATTACACGCGAAGAAGTAGTGCACGGATTATGCAATGCCTGGTTAACAAAATCTTTAATCGAACTATAATTCATGAATATATTCTTTTTAGGGAGTTTGAAAGAGAAAGTCAAAAATAGTT
>CAZQFO010000204.1:0-2835 GCA_964592695.1 uncultured Candidatus Peribacteria bacterium | reverse complement strand
GTATCAGAACCGACTATGGCTCCCGTATCAGAAATAGAAGAACCAGTTGTATCAGCACCGACTATGACACCCGTATCAGAGCCAGAATTTGTAATAGAAATAGAAGGTGAGGTTACACAAAAACAAACACAAGTATTGAAAACAAATGAGATGTCAATTCCTGAGCCAATAATTCAAAATATTCCTAAAGATGATAGAGAAATACATATGGCCAAAGGAAGCTCCAATGTAATAAAATCAGAATCAATTGTTGAGAAGGATGCATTTTATATGACATCTAAAGCAGAAGTAATGGCGAATTGTAGTGAAGAGTCTCAATTTTATAAGTCTCCGGAAAAACATATTATTAAATATCAAGGAGATATTCATAGATCAGAATTTGTATCTTGTGTTACAGACTTTTGCAAAGATCAGCACCTTTGGATAATTATGCTTATTATTATTTCTATAATGAATTTATTATTACTCGTTTTCAATATTTCGTTGACTCGTAAAATCTATCAGAATTTTTCCGGATCAAATTTGTGGTCACGAAAATTTTTCACGATTTTATTATCACTATTGTTTTGTGGACAGTTCTTTGTTTCAACACAAGTCATTGCTGCTACAAATACAACTCCTCCATATATTATATATGAGGGAAATCTACTAGATCCAGGAGGTATTCCAATGCAAGGAGATTTTACTTTTCGATTTTCATTATGGACAAGTAGTGATTTTGAATCAGACGATGTTAACGTAGATGGATTTTTAAATGAGACAAAATTAGATTATATGGGGTGGAAAAGTTACCTAAATACAGATTTAACATTAAATGGACGATTTTCATTTGAATTAGGAAAACAAGAGCCTATTGATTATTCTATATTTGATCGTATGGTATCCTCCCAAAATTCCAATGTAAATCCTAAAAATCCAATTTCTTCATCCAGTGTTTATGCAGTTTCCCGCATTTCATGTGAAGGCGTTACACTGAAATTTTGGGAGGATACATCGTATGGATGTATTTCTTCAGGTGGAGGTGCGAGAAGTGGGAAGTCCACTTACGGCATTTGAACTTGTAGATGTTGACTACTCAAATGATTTGGTAGATCGAATGGCAGTAAATTCTATTCCATTTTCTTTTAATGCGGACAATCTTGATTGGCGAGATAGTGGATTTGGTCCTTTGGAGGTGCCTTACGTAGAATCAGATGGATATCTTCCTGATTCAATAATCCGTTTAAATGGAAGTGATGATTCAACATTTACAATCAATATTGAAGGGGGAGAAGATCCAACAGATACTCTATCACTTATTTTTGGAGATTCTCTTAATGCATTCTCTTGGAACGGACTTTTAGATTTGTTCACACTGAACAATTCACTTCAAATAGGTGGTGATTTGCATGTTACGGGATTAATTAATGGAGTCGAAATGGGACCTTCTACACAAACTGTAACAATGCAAGCACTGTATCCTGGTGTAGTATTTGAAGGAGACGGAACAGATAACGTAGGAGAGATGCATGATGAAGAAGCCGCAATTGATACAGAAATTCAAAATGTCCTAAGATGGACAACATGGAATAATGATTCAAGAACTAAAGTGCAAGATCATGATGTTATTGTTAAGTATACGATATCTGAAGGATTTGCGACTTATAAACCAGAAAATATTCTTATTAGTTATATAACAGAAGGTGCAGTAGGTCAGTCACAGGTGGCAATCGAAGTAGCAAAAGAAGGTGTTCCTGGAGATCAACTATTGGGATTAGGTGTTGATTTATCATCAAATATTGGAACGACGGCAACATTTTTGCTTGACCCGGGAACAACATGGCATGTGGGAGATACTATGATTATAAAAATAAAGATGTCAGCTTCTCAGGAAGGGACAGGGGCATTAAGAACAAATTATGATTCGCGAATTGGAAATTTGACTATTGAATTTGCAAAGGATGAATCAACTCCATAGTTATAACTTTTATTAGAATATAATAATATTAATAATTAAAAAGTAATTATAAAAAATGAAAACACAAAAGAAAAAATTCGGTATTTTGAGATCATTTATTGCTTCTATTCTTGTTTTAGGAATTAGTCAGTCGATTATATTTCCAAGTGTTGTAGAGGCGCGAATTATTTTTTCAGAAAATGAAGAAGGAATGGAGGTCGTATTAGCAGCTTTGCAGGCGCATGAGACATTAGGAGTAGAGGTATCGAATACTTATGCTGATGTTGATCTTCCGGTAACTGATATTGAAACAAATAAGGAGGTATTAGAACATGATGACATTGAAATTGATAGATTTTTGATAAAAGAAGATGGTATCTACAAAATTGATTTTTCACTTAATTTTGAAGCAACTGTTCCAGGGCAATTCCATGCGAGATTAATAAAAAATGATACAACAGTAATACCAGGAAGTACAAGATCTGTACAAAGTACCACTGACATAAATGAAACCAGTAATTCCATAATTGCTCAATTATATTATGGAGAGTGGGTGAATTTACAATTGATGAAGTCATCAGGAGCGGGAATTGCTCAGGAAATTCTTATGAATGCTATTAAGCTAGATGGTTTAGTAGGACCAGAGGGGCCACAGGGTCAAGCTGGAGTAGATGGAGCTACATGGTTAAGTGGAACAGGTATCCCAGATGTGGGGACTGGAAACGAGGGGGATTTTTACTATGATTTAGACAATGGAGAAATTTTTTTGAAGACGGAAGGAGTATGGAATTTACAGGGGAATAATATTGGACCCCAAGGTCTACAGGGGGATACTGGACCGGCTGGTCCGATCGGAGAATCAGGAGCGAAATGGTACAATGGATTAGGAGCGCCATCAG
>CAZQFO010000203.1:0-2870 GCA_964592695.1 uncultured Candidatus Peribacteria bacterium | reverse complement strand
ATGAAGAAATTGGATTTTTAGGATTTACATTGGAATTTTGGGAGGATACAAAAAACGTTTGATTTTTTATTTATGATCATTATTTTTGTACGGGTGTATACCTCTTTAACATAAAATAAAATAAAATGAATCCACCTTTATCTTCTGATGTTGTTGGTTTGTGTGATGAGGCGGAAATGAATGTTTCTTTGCATGATATGGGCGGAGAGGCTGTTGGGCATCAGGAAATTGCTACTCGAATACGGACAAATGGGGTTTTGCACCAATTGATGCATAGAATCCCTGGTTTTATAGTTTCAGAAACTTCCTCCGTATCCGGAAAGGAAGGAACGAGTCTTTTGGTTGCAGATTTGATAAATCGGGTTCCGGTAAATAATGAATTGTATGATGGTTTAGAAGTTTCATTATCTAAAGAAAAAGTCCTCACTCAAAATGGTATTTTGCCATTGCATAAAAAAGTTGATGGAAATATGAATGTGCCAACAAAAGATGCAGTATTGTCTTCTACTGGGGTTGAAGAAATCAAGGGAAAATTAGATTTAGGAGAAGCTGTGCTTATTCGTTTGGGAGGAGATGAGTTTTTGGCTACGATCAAGGATGAGATTGGAAATTATTTGGGACTTTTTATTGATTATAAAAATATGAGTGCGGGAAATATTGGAATGAGCCAACGTGTCGATCAGATACTTGCGGCGGCACCGGTGCTTTTAGAGGAATTGGTAAGTATAAATTCTGAATTATCACTAGATAATAAGATTCCTCCGGCTAAAATTTTAAACTTATTTTCTGATCGATTACTTGCAAATCATAGGAATCATATCTTTTCTGGGGAAATAATTCCACATGTTGATACGAAAGAAGAATGTAAAAATGAATTGGAAAAAGAACAAGTTAAAGAAGAAATTCAGAGAAGGATTGAATTTTCAAATAAGTATGCAAAAGAAAGATCTATCATGCGAAATCTTCGTGCTGAAGGACTTGAAAATGCCTGTTCTCCAGTTGCTTTTGAGGAATATTTATTGTGGATATGTAATCGACTTAATATTTCCGTTCCGGAGGAATTTGGTGGTATAAGATTATCTGACATGGATCTTTTTGTTCGAACCGGGGCGTTGCAGCGTATCATTGCACAAGACGTTGCAAAACATATGCCGGATGAATTAATTATGGAGGCTTCTGGTGTTGTGATGAATTTTGGAACGGAGTTAAGTCCTGAGCGGATTGCTATGGGGGTGCAAAAAGGAGGACATATCCTGGTAGAAAAGAAAATGGGAAATGCAAAAAATATTGATCCGTGTGTTCCTCAAGGGATTGAAGATTGTGTTTTGGATGGAAATATTCAAGCAGAAATTGATGGATTTAGAGAAAAAGAAGAAAAATATAATGTCCTTTTGGATTCAATTGCGGATCTATTGATACAGAGACAAAAAATCGAAGGTCGTTTTTCGAGGGGGGATAAAAATAGTGTTGTTAGATCTGCACGAATTAGGGGGCATTTAGCAACTTTGAAGCGAGAAGAGCGTCGAATGAGGTCACAAGATCCGGTTATTGATAATGCAAAGGTCTCGCGTCTAAATCAATGTGCTCATGAGACTTTTGAACAAAGAAGAAGTTTGCTGGGGCCGGCGAAATTTTTTTTGGTTGAATTTGATAATGACCATTTCGGTTCTGTAAATAATCCGCTTGGTCATGAATCAGGGGATAAAGTTTTTGATGGAGGGGTTGCTCAGACAGCTCAAAAATATTTTAGAGATTCAAAAGATTATGTTCGCCCGGATGGTGGACGGTTACGATGGTTGGTTCTGGAGGATGATTTTGATCCTCAAAAAATTCCAGAAATTAAAACTGAGGCTAGTTTAAATGCTTTAGTTTTGATTTTGATGGAAACAGAATATTTAAAATGCACTGATGTTCCACAGGTTATGAATGAGGATCCCAAAATTGCCCTGGGCAAATTATTATCCGAATTGAGAGATTATCCTGAAAAATGGACGCCACAACTCACTAGAGTGTTTCTAGAAAAGGGAGAGCAAATGGCTCTAAAAAAAGATTTGCCAAATGAAAAAGAAAAGAATAAAAAGTTAGGGCGGCAATGGTGGCAGTCACATCCGGGAGAGATAAGTGTAGAATATAGTCAGGAGCCAATAATAGTAAAGCCGCAGGATAATTATGGAGAGGTGTTAGGGGCTAGGAGTTAGTATTGTCTTTATTTAATTTCTTTATATTATGGGGCAAGTTGAAAGCTGTGAGCAAAATCTCATGATCGAAAGGTTTCGTCCATTTTCAGTTATTGCTGAAAATGCAGGCAAACGAGGGGATCTTGATCAAATTTATGCAAATTTTGATGAGCTTTTTATAGCACTTCGAGAAGCAAATGGGAATCTGGTGAGGATTGATTGGAGTCGTTTTACTGACAATATTTTAGATGATATGATGAGTATATGTTCAGATCCGAAAGAAGCAGAAATTATCGGGAATTCAATAGCAGATCAGGCACTTGATTTGTTTTCGTGGATAATTATGTGGCAACGTAATTCCGCTTATAATGCAGCAACCCTACGATGAGATGGGTTATTGCCCAGGGCTGTTCAACGCTAACTTTGTGCAATAGATGCCTCTAAAAGAAAGAACTGCAAATCAAGTGTAATCTTCGGCATCAATGGCACTTTTCCCGAGGTTTCGCTCGTACCTCGCTCAACTTCGTGAAGTGCTGGAAAAAGAGGTTTTTAGAATTATTACTTCCTAGCATTGAACAGCCCTGGGTTATTGCCTGAGTCCGAAAATCCATTTACATCTCAGGGAGAGGTGGTTCATTAAAAAGGGTAATTCCTTTTTTCGTGTGCTGGGAAGTGTTGAGTATAAGAGAATGT
>CAZQFO010000202.1:0-2874 GCA_964592695.1 uncultured Candidatus Peribacteria bacterium | reverse complement strand
AAACTACAACTTTAGTTTTTTTACTGGTACGTCATTGGAGTAATTACGGCTTGAAAAAAAATAACCTTTTCAATTTCATCACAACTTCACATCATCTATATTTCTAAAAGAGTCTCACAATATCCCGATATTCTTCGATTCTTTATAATACATAGCTATCTGGATAAGCTTTCCTTAATCCTTCATGTGCCGCAGCCATTTCTTTGGACAAGACTTTACATAAAAAAAAAACATTGACTTTTGTACAGGAATAAATATAAACAAAAACATGAATTTGGATTCCCAAGTCGGTTCTGTAGAAGCACAAGAAACTATTGTACCTCATTTTGATTTCCGAGAAGATTATTTTTCAGCTTTCAACGAGCAAAACAAATTATTGGAACAATTTGATGAAGAAACGGAAAAGGAGGAAAAAGAAGCTCTGATGAAAATCATCGCTCATCGCGGCCCTTCGCTAAAACGAGCTGCTGAGTACTTGTCGACTTTGGATGATCAGCGATTATTTGGAGATAAACAACTTCGGCCAACACAAAAATTAGTGGCATTGGGGTTTTTCCGCTGGCTTCGGGAACAGCTTACCAGTCCAATTATGATGGGCAGGATCGTCAAACCAGCCAGCACCGGAAAAACCGGAGCGGCGATTGTGTTGAGCGAAATGGTGGAGGGAAAATTTATTTTTGTAGCCAAAGACAATGCGGATGCTGATCAGGTATACGAAGAATTTTCAAAACACTATCAGGGCAACAAAACAATTTCCAGATGCTATGGGGATCGCAATGAATTAGGTGGAGATGTTATCATTGGAACGTTTTGGTCGGAGAAAAAATGGGGATCAAAATCAATTATGGAGCAAACGGGAACCATGATTGTCGATGAAGCAGATGTGAACGGATTAAGTGACAGGAGGGATAAGAAACAAAAAGTATTGGCAGAATCCTACGCATTCCCAATAATCGCTATGAGTGCAACGGAAGAACAGGCTTCCGGAAAAAGACTCAAAAACACTTATCCGGACGAAATTCTCAGAATGCCAATGCCGGAAGCCCTTCCGGAATGTCTTCGACTGGGGATGATTCCTTCGGTAGAGTTTCGGGATGTTTATTTTGATGCGACTCTGATTTTGGATCGAAATGAGTTGAAAAAGAAAGAAGATATTTCGGATGATGAAGTGGTAGATTTTTTACAGGGAAATGATTGGAACACCAAGATTTTGGACTATCACGAGCAAAATTTTCCTGACCATGTGGGAGTCATCGGTTTCAGAAACAATATACTCGTGGACGATTTTATCGCTCAATCGGCAAAAAGAGGAAAAGTAGCGGTTCGATATACCGGAGAGACTTCAGATGAGCTGAGAATAAAATATCGGGAAGCATTTGGTCGTGGAATAGACTTTATTGTCGGAAGTAAAATGGTTGGAAGAGCATTAAATCTACCAAAAGCTCAGATTGTTTATAACAGTTTGGTAACGTATTCTCCTCAGCTTTTCTGGCAGTTAAATACAAGACCAACACGAATTGACGATGAGAATCCGGGAAAAGTGGCACAAGTTGTTAATCTTTTACCAGCTAAACTTCTGGATAAAGAAACCGGGGTGGAGTTGGGAAAAACAGAACATCCTTTGTGTAATGGAACTTTTTTTGAGTCGGATTATTTTTCTCCGAAATTTCTGAAAGACACAACACAAAAAGATGCAGAAATAAAATATGATCTGGCTTCATTACACTTTGATGACATTCGATCCATAGCAGAAGTAGTAGCTCTTAGAAAGTTTGCAAGTATGTATGGGGGAATGTTCCAAGGAAGATTGGAACATTTGACTGCCGTTTTTTCCCGAATTCGTGAAACAAAACTTACTCGTGGAAATGTAATCCATATCACCAGACTGCGAAACCAGGTGCTCACAAGGATGACAGAGGCTTTAGACGAAAGGTTTGATGTATACGAACAGGTTTGTCCTCACGATGAACTTCCTGAGCATCTTCAAAACGCCTTAAATAAGGCTCATGAATCCATAGGAATGAGTCTGGCTGAAGAAAAAAGACTTCTGGAAGAATTTCACTCTGGTGATGAAGTAGCAGCTTCAAAACTATTGGAACACCATATTCCACTCATTATCGCATTGGCTCAAATTATGCATCGAATTCTCGATATTGAAATAGAAGATTTAGTTCAAGAAGGATGTATTGGATTTATGAAAGCGATGAAAAAGCATGATCCAAAAATACGAGGACGTTTGATTGGATATGCTGTTCATTGGATTTGGCAGAATATGGAACGGATAGTATGGACCCCAGATCAGAACCATTCTCTTTTTTCTATTACTCCTTATACCAAAAAAAGAATAGCCGAACTTGAACAGATAATGAAAGAACATAATGAAACTGGAATATCTGACTGGGAATTAACAAAAAAGATGGGATACAAAAAAATTAAGAAAATGAAAGAAATAATGGCTCTCTTAAATTTGTCATTTGAGCCAATTTCTTACGAAGATGATCCTAATGAAGGTCATGTTCTTGAAGTACAATCAAACCCTTTGGCTGAACGGGAAAATTCTGAGCTAAAAGAAAAAATTCATTTAGTATTAGGGACTTTGCCGAAGAGATTAGAAGATGTACTTAAAATGAGATTTGGTATTGATCATGATAAGGAATTTACACTTGAGGAAGTTGGGGCACAATTTCATATGTCTAAAGAGAGGATTCGTCAACTGGAGGCGAAGGCTTTAAGAATGTTGCGACACCCTTTGCGCTCAAGATTGTTAAGTCCATATTGGTAATTTGTTTTTTTTAATTGAGTATCGGAATTTCAATGCTATTTTCAGTATTTCTGGAATTCAGTAATTCCGAATTTCTGAAATTCTCGGGATTT
>CAZQFO010000201.1:0-2891 GCA_964592695.1 uncultured Candidatus Peribacteria bacterium | reverse complement strand
ACTGGATGAAGAAATTGGATTTTTAGGATTTACATTGGAATTTTGGGAGGATACGTATTCTCGTTAGAACACTCTATTTTTCGTTGGAAGCAGAAGTTCCGGACGACGGCACGGCCAAGGTTGTCGTTCGAGATGTCAGACCTGTTCCTGTTGACATTCAGCCCGTCAGAATCGAAGTTGCCGACATACACGAGGTTGCCATCAGACGTCGCTATGTTTGTCCTTGTCCATCTGTACCACCAAAACTTGAGGTGTTTGCCTCTCGTTTTTGTATTTTATTTGGGAGCAGTTTTTAAACATCTCCACCAGACAAGAACAAGAAGTTCTGTCTCCGCCAAGAGTTGCTCGCTACAATCATCCATAAACGATTGTAATTCTGGCAACTGTCCACCTACTGAAAGGCTCTATTATACGAGGCGAACCACTCTGCTGGAAGGAAGCCGTAACCGCCTTCTCATTAGCAAAGCAAAAACACCATAGCATAAAAAACACCCCCTTCAAAAAAATTTTCGCTCGCTTCGCGAGACAAGAAACCAAAAACCAAAAAACAATTATCCAATGAATCTCAATGATTCAAATTCCAAATCTCTATGAGAACTTCCGGACGACGGCACGGCCAAGGAGGCCGCTCGAGATGTCAGACCTGCCCCTGTTGACAACCAGCCTGTCAGAACCGAAGCTGCCGACATACACGAGGAGGCCATCAGACGTCGCATCTTCACACCATCCATATTCGCTTTCATATATTTTTTCTCCTGTGTTCACATAATGCAGGATCATACCACTTGTAAGTTCATTTGTCTTGGCCGTACGATATTTTTCATGCTGAGCGATTTCCTGATCTTGTTGTTCATAATTCTTTCTTTTTGTATTTGGAACAGTTGATTTGGGCATAAGTACCCACTCTGTTTCCAGTGGGGTTTTCGCAAAATCTTCTCGGTTGCTTGGCTTGTCAAACCAACATTCTTTTCCCTTCTTATGATCACTATAAAATATATTCCTTTTGTGAGTACTGTTTTGTTGCCCTTCCATTTCTCTCATCTGATTGATCGTGAAAGATTCTCCTCCTACCTCTTTTGGCAATAAGAACATTACATGTGTTTCAGAAACTTTCTTACCGGATTCGAATGGACAATCTTCATTGAGGATTGCTTCAATATCGTTCGGAAGAGGAGGGATAGATTCCGGTAGCGGAAGCCCCGGGTAAATCGATGCCCACTCTTTCGGTCCAAAGAAATTTTTTCCCATAATTCTTTCTACACTTTCCAGTTCAGGAGTAGAAGGAGGATTATCTGGATTCCGAGGAGGCGGTGGTGTGCCAGGCAAACTTGCTGCTTGTCGTCCTAAAGGATCACCACTTGCCAATACTTGTCCCTCCAATAATCCGAGTTCAGAAGGAAGAGTATATTGTTTTTCTGAAGCTGGATTATGAATGACAGCTCGTTTAATAGTTGAAGCATTATCAACCACTCCACAAGTCTTTAAAATAGCTAAAGATAAGTCCTTTTCTTCAGGAGCATTTTCATTTTTGGGGTCTTGGAGAAATTCGCTCAGTCTTACACTCAAATGTTGAGAAAGTGTCATTCCTTTGGCTTCGGAAAAATCAAAATCACTGAACAGAGAAAATAAAGTTCCCGGATCAAGAAAGTTTTTATCCAGTTTTGCATCGCTCAGATCATCCGCAGAACCTCCAAAAGCACTCGCCAAAATAGTCCTTTGTGCCGCAGGAAGGCTTTTTAGTTGGTCAAACTGTCGATCATGAAACATCTGCATGAGTTCGGCAGCTCGGCTGAGTTTTTGTATGAGATTGATTTCTGCTTTACTGATCTTCAATACCCCACTTTCTTCCATTACTTGGGCAAGAATGATTTTTGTCATTTCTGATTCTGGCATATAGCCTACCTTTAATCCTGTCATTACTCGTAGCATAGCAGGGTCCATATCCGTTCGAGATTTTGTTTTTTCATCCATGAGATTTCCCGTGAACATTTCTAATGGAATCTCAAATCCTTCGCCGTTAAATCCTGGAATCTGACTAATTGCCCCTGGCTTTTTAGTCATAAGGTATTTCAGATTCATCATGGTCTTCGTTGAACCAGTGGTAAGTTCTTCGTGAAGAACCGCTTTTCCTGATTTTGAGGCTCGTGCATAAGGTCCAGGTTTTGGGCCACTTACTGTCTTCCCATGTTCATCTGTGTAGAGTTCCCGGTATCCAAAAATATCACGAGGTGTAGTTCCTTCGTGCCAAGGGATAACCTCATATCCTCCAGAAATTTCGTCCAAAGCATAAAAGGCTAGTTCGGTTTTTCCTGTTCCAGTTGATCCAACTAGGAATACTCTTTTTCCACTCATGGCGTGTTCTACTATTCGATCAAAGAGTTCTTGTCGGCTAGGAGTCATGGCAAATCCTCGCTCTTTTATTTGATGTTTGTATTGAAGTAGTTCTTGAGCCACGAGCCAACCTTTTTCTTCATTCTCTGCTGTTAGTTTCTCATCCGATTCCTGTTGCTTGGCCTTTTGCTTTACTTGCTGAAGCTTTTTTATGCCTCCTTTATGCGATTGAACCAAGTGTCCATGCTGTTTCTTGCTAGAGAGGTAGGTTTGTACCATGCGAGAAGATGCCCCCCTTTCAACTGCCTGCATTTTGGCAATTTTTCTCATTCGAGGACGAGCTGTTTTATAACTTTCTGCTTCTTGTGCCAAATCTTCTTCAAATTTTTCACGAACATCTGAATAAGAAAGTAAGTCTCGTATTTGTTCGGTTAATTTTTCCCGAAAACCCTTAACCATTTCTTTTCTTTTTTTTCGTTTTGCTTCTTCATCTAATCTTTCTGGTTCTGCTTCTGGGGTTTCTTGTTCTGTTTCTCCTAAAAATGTTTCATAAAAAGCAT
>CAZQFO010000200.1:0-2928 GCA_964592695.1 uncultured Candidatus Peribacteria bacterium | reverse complement strand
ATCGTACTTGACAGAGCTTGTCGCGAAAATGACCTTAAACCAAAAGATTCAACATTTCATGGGATAATTATTTAGGAGTTTGTAATGTTTTATATAAATTTAAATACAAATGTCAAGTTGTGTCGTCTTTTTTTTGTATACATTGATTCAATAGCGTTCATCATTGGCTCTGATAAAAACCAATGACTTTATTGTTCTTTATTATATTATGGTGAATTTATGATTTGAGATCGGACTCTATTGAACTAACGGTGGTTGTGCCAAGTTTTTACAGGTCGAAAAATATTCTTCGTCAATAAAAGATCGCTAAAAATTTTTCGTCATCAATTGGTAAATATTATTTACTAGCCAAATTCTAGACCTCGTGAATTACGGTTTGCAAGGTCTTTTTGTGTGTATGATAACCCGTAAATTGGAATTATATCCTAATTGATTCCAAATGAAAACTTCAGAAATCGGTCTTCGTTCACAAGAAAATGAATCTTATCCCGAAGTAGGCGTTCAACTAAATCGGGCTTGTCCTTATCACAAGTATCATGAGTTTTTGACTCAAAAGATTGCTGAAAAACATGGCATTGAAAACACCCTGATACTGATTGGTTCCAGCAACAATGTGAATCCGGAAAGAAGTCCCTACACGTTTGCACAACGATACGAAATGATCCGTCAGCGATGGTCTGGTGTTTTAATACTTCCTCTTCCGGATCAAGACAAAACAACAAGTGGTCCAAAACTAAACGGTAATAGATTTGATGCTTGGATTCAAAATCTGAAAAAGCTCGAACAAAGATTAAAGGTTCGATTTCATTTTTATGGAGGATCTGAGGCTGATGTTGGATATCTGAGAGGGCATTTTCCGGCTGATGTTCTCATAGATCGAGAAACTATTGGAAATGGCGTATCTGCAACACAGCTGAGAGAGGCTCTCCATTTAGAGATAGATCAAAACAAGCCGCAACCAATATTAGAAGAAAATATTCCCCCACATGTACTCCTGCTTGCCCGTGAGTACCTGCGGCAGAATTTTCGTACCATTTTTAATCAACATGCAGCATTAGTATCATCATAAATTTATTAATTATTACTCATTATTCATTAATCATTATTTACTATGAAAACTTTAGAAATCGACTTTGACCATATTTGGGGAGATTTGCAGCCGCTTACACCAGAAGTAGATCCCAAAAAATTAAACACACAGCAAAACCTGATGACACGTTATTTTGGATTTCCCGAAGAACTTTCTTATGACGATTTTCTACTGCTACCAGATGATCTACGAGAAGAGATCGTGAAGAAAAATAAAATCCTGCAAACCGATACCTACAACCGCACTATGAATCACTGCAAAGGAGAACGGTGGAAAGACCAGGAAACCTATGTCATGCAGATGAGAAAGGCTGAAAAAGGATATCTCATTGCTGCAGGGATCAGAAAACACATTCAAAATGCGATAGGACAAACGCCTGTGACTCAGAGTGAATTGGATTTTGCCCGGGAATTTTACACGCAACACGCAAATGTCCCATTTTTCAACGAAGAAATGTGGCAGAGTGTAGTCGAAAATGGTGGTATTATGCCATTAAAAATCGATGCGGTTCCGGATGGGACAGCTGTATTGTCTGGAGATCCAATCATGAGAGTTTCTGGGCCAGGTGAACTAGCAGCTCACATCGAACCAGAATTACACCGAATCTTTTATGAAAGTTTGGTAGCCACAACGGCTCATGAAATAGCTACAAAAATCGGACCTAATCGATTTATCGAAGTAGGAAAACGAGGAACCCCAAACGAAGAAATGCATTTGCAAGCTACTGTTGCCATGTATCAGGGAGGCGAAATTGCTTTTACATCAAATGATGCGGCAGCAGTTGCGTATTTAGAATTAAAAGATGTGGGAACTCTCGGACATAGATTTATCCAGTTTTATGACACGGAAATTGAAGCTTTCGAACAAGCTATCGAAAATTCTGAAGCGACATCTCTTTTGATAGATCTTACAGATTCTTTCCGAGGAATTGATATCGCCATCGCACTTAAAAAGAAATATCGAGATTCCGGAAAGAAAATCTGGATCCGATTGGATAGTGGGGATATTACAGATCAAACATTGTACATCTTTCAAAAATTTAAAGATGCCGGATTTACTGATCCAGTACTCGACAAGGTAGTGGTAGAAGATCTTTCCAATGTAGATCAAATGGTTGAAATGGATGAAAAGATTAAGTCAGAAGACTTTGATCCGGAACCATTTGTGTTGTATGGAGCGGGGGGGTTATTGGTTACCAAGACAAAAGAGCGATCTAAAGCTTCTACTGGTTACAAACTTGCTGAAGTAGTTACTGCAGCGGGAGTTGTAGAACCAAAGGTTAAATTCTCTGATTCTCCTGGAAAAGAGTCTCTTCCGGGACAGCCGGGACTATTCCAAATACCAGAAGGCAGAATTATTGCGCAAGTAGGAGAATTCCCTCAATTGGAAGATCTCTTGGTTCCGGCTTATAGAGGGGGACAGATATTACTGCCTCGAGGATTTGCGAGTGCGAGAGAACAGGTCGAAAAAACTTATGTACAGATACTGCCTATTATTGGAAAGAAATCAGTTAAGTCTGCTCGTACTATGAAACTTACACAGGATTTGGCGGATCTGTATGGAGTGGAGTTGGAGGAGGCGGCATAAAAATAAATTGTCATTTTGAGTCACGAAATATGCAGAAATCAACCAACTTAAAACGAGAAATTTTCCAATTAATTTTGAGCATAAATAAAAAGATATATCTGAACCTTTCTACTTATTTCTTTATTCGGAAGATTCCTTATGTCATCTTTGATCAAAAGGTAATTACTCCAATCCCGTACCATGAAAACAACAAGTGAATGCTGTAAATTGGCTCTATAAAAAAGATAAGCTGAAATGATAGATCTTCGCCA
>CAZQFO010000199.1:0-2987 GCA_964592695.1 uncultured Candidatus Peribacteria bacterium | reverse complement strand
AAATTTTAAAAAAATCTTTCGATTTTTGGCTAAAGAATGCGTTTTTGAAATCTAATCAAAAAGATTACAAGCAATTTATTGCTTTAGCTTGTGGATAAAGTAATTTTTCAGAAGAAAATTAGATTAAATCTAAAAGTTTTAATCCCTTAATGACCTCCTGTTCAATTTCTCCAGAATTGAGGTAGTTTTCAAACCTTCTCGATAAAACCCAAGTATCTGATGGTGTAAACATTTGTGGATCAAAATCAAAAGTTCGATTAAGTACAACAACTGCTAGTTCTGTTTTTATATTTGCAAATTTTCTTCCGTATTCTGTATTTGGAGAAGTGATGTCATCTGTAGATATTCTGTAAGCAGGATCATTTAACTGGCGTCCAGCAATATCATCAGCCACTTGACTGAGAATTTCTTCTGTTAGTAAAGAGTGCACCATGCGTTCTGTTTCTGTTGATTGAGGGCTTTGTCTAATTTCGTTAAGAGCTTTTTGAGTTCCTGCTTTATCAAAACGTCTAAAACTAGAATCAATAATCATATGAACAGATTCATTTGCAAGCATTCCAACAAAATGTTCTTCGGGAGAAATCCCTCTGTAATGTGCATGTCTTTCGATGTTGTCCAAGTCTATATATACAACTCGCCTTTCTTTTATCGTTACCGCTCCAGCACTTCCCACCATGAATTCTCGAATTCCAGGAGGAATGCTCGTGTCATTTTGATCGTAGATAGCAAGTTTATAACCTTTCTGTTCCATAGCTTCCACCGCTTTTTTAAAGAAAGGGCTAGTCTCTGCTAATTCCTGCATTCTTTGAGATGCTTTCTCGTGAAAATCACCCTTTTTTAGATTCTCAAACTGAGGATCTAACATATTTATAACGGAACGCAAACTTCTGATTTGAGTACTGTATCGATGTGATATTCTTTGTTCTGGTGGTGTTGTATTCTGTATTCCTTCAGGGGTAATTTTTAATCCTTCTAAACCGATTCCCACTACCGCAACACTAGAAGTCTCTGGCGAAGAAACTTGTAAGGCTAATAATTTACGTTCAACTGCTCGTAATTTTCCTAAATTTTTTCTTAGTACCTCTAATACTGGTTTATTATTTTTTTCCAAGGCTGCCTCGGTTGCCCAAACTAGAGTATCCCCAATATTATACATCATAAAACTTTCCTCTCTTGTTAGATCTTTTTCAGAAAAAACTACATCCATAACATCAAATATTTTCTGTGTAGCAGTAGGTGTTTCTGGGTTATTTAAATATTTAATTGCCTGTTCTAAGGAATATCGATCATCCCAATCTTTCTCATGATCATATTTTTCCCCTCTTCTTTTTTGAGCTTTGAAATGAGCTAATCGCCCATCAATAGCTACACTTAAAAGTTCTTCTTGTCTTTCAGCGGGAACACCAAGATCTCTAAACAAGTCAAAAACATAGGTTGCATCTCCTTCTCCTCTTTGACCAAAAGTACCACTAAAAGAATCGATTGCAAACTGATGAAATTGTTTATTTGTCATTCCATCAATGTCTCGATTGAAACGCTTATTTAATGTATCAGCCCTGTTTCGATCATGCACCATGATTGGTCTTTCTCGTTCGGGAAAACTTTGATGTAAGCCGTTCAATTGCGAAGCCTCCTCAGAAGTAAGTTCCTGTTTTACCAAAAAAGAAAATGCCTGTCTTGCTTCTTGATAGTTTTGAGAAGACAATGTTTCTGAAAGATTTGACATTCTTCTTGCAACTTTTTCATGGAGTCCTTGGTACTCATTTAGTCTTTCTTGGTTTGGTTTTAGTAGATATGCGGAACGACACCAAGGGGAATACATCACTTTCGAAGGTCTTTCTCTCCCTTCTTCAAATGGATACGCAACTTCAGAATATGTACTATTTTTCCCGACAAAATCCTCTCTCACTGAAGCTTTAATTCTTACGGTATCTCCAATTTTTGGCTTTTTTCCATTTGCATTTTCTAAACCTGGGCTATCTTCAAACACCATATCCGAATCCACATATACTTCCACAACTTCTCCTCCTGCTGTTTCGATTTGAAGCACTGTAGTTTGTGGCTCTTTCTTGCCTTCTGACTCATAAATTTCTTTTGTGTAGCTTCCTGCAATTTTTCCTTCAACCAGAATAGGTTGCCCCAATTCAAAGTTTTCAACATTTTGTGGATTTGTAGGCATATTTGATTGAAACTCCAACATTTTTGCAGGATATTCAAACATATTGGAAATATGAGACCTCCCTTCTCCTGAAATCTCTACAACTCCTTGAAAAACCATTCCCATCATCTCTTGAAGTGTCTTTTGTTTCTCAGGAGTAACTGAGATTACAAATTGATCACTATGTCTTACATCAATACCATCAACTAACAAAGATATTTTTGTTCTATCAATTCTTCCTTCTGGTGTTCTAACTGTTTGAATAATAAAAGGAGCAGTAATTTTCTCGCCCACTTTAAAAGCTGTTTTTTCTCCTTTTTCTTGTCTTTCAAATTTTTCAGCAAAAGGAACTACCTCTGTTTGACCTTTGACATAGTCTGTTTGATCTAATAGCCTTCTCAACATTACATTTCGATGTTCATAGTTTAGATCTCTTGCACTTTGAACCTCTTGTGATTCCTGACTTCCCAACAAATCGACGTTTCCTCCAAGCTGCAAATCCTTGTAAATGAATTTATTTTGAGAATGTTGGATTTCTACTAAAGCTTTTTGATTGAATTTTTTCATTTTTTATGATGATGAAGAATTATTTTTTAGTGTTTTTATCAACTGAGAAGCGAGTACGTTACTTGATAAATTTTGATCTAAATTTTTTTTGAGTTCCGATATTTCAGTTTTTGATTTTTCTCGAATGATTTCTGATCTAACCTTTTTTGTGCCCCCTGCTTTGATTTTTTTATCTCTAACTTCTGCCTTTTTAATTTCTTCAATTAATGTTTTTACTCTATCGGAATTTCAATAAATAGATAATTTTGAGTTTTTTGGCTTT
>CAZQFO010000198.1:0-2998 GCA_964592695.1 uncultured Candidatus Peribacteria bacterium | reverse complement strand
TTGCAATGCTGCTGCATTTACAGGATTTACGAAGAAGATTGAAATTCCGATATACGAACAGTTGGTTGCTACCGAAAATGCGATCATAGAAAAAAGGCTTCCAAAAGATAGAGGACATATAAGGCACAAAGAGGTTTCAGATCAGATTGAAGCATTAGATGAGGACATAAAAAAACTAAGGAAAAGATCTAACGAAATAAAAAGGGAGGCGGTGATAAAATTTGCACTAATTGGAGAAGTTCTGACCGGGATGTATTCTACCTTCGATAATGCCACGAAACGAATGTGCTATGAACTCTTCTTTGAGTCCATCGAATTCCGCAATAGCAAGCTAAAAATAAGACTTTCTATTCTTGCAGAAAGCCTAATTGGGTCGTCTCCTGAAAAAGGGCAGTATGAACCCAATTTAGACCGCTCTCTAAGCGGACTAAAGGAGTTCTTTGAAGAGAAAATTATATTTGGCGGAGAAGAGAGGATTCGAACCTCCGATACCATTGCTGGTATACTCCCTTAGCAGGGGAGCGCATTCGACCACTCTGCCACTTCTCCTTTTACAGAATTACGATAAAATTTCCTCTCGACTAAGAGTATAAGAATAGAGGATGCTTGGGTCAAATAATTATTGAGTAATTACCTTTCTATATTAACAGTGGGAAGTTCAAAAAGTAGAATTAATCTTGACTTTCTTATTTACATTTGTATCTTTTGAATCCAATAGTCATGTTTTAGAGGGTTTAGAAAATTAAATTCCTACAATTCAAAACTAGAGGAATTTATTATTTTTTTAACCACTTTTTACCATGAAAGGCACAATCAAAAAAGTCTTGAACGGTTTTGGATTCATCACTCCAGAAGGAGAATCAAAAGATGTTTTCTTCCATGCCAACGATCTTGATGGTGTTACCTTCGAAAGTTTAAATGAAGGTGATGTTGTCACATTTGAAATGGGCGAGTCCGACAGGGGACCAAAAGCTGTAGATGTTGCACT
Organism: uncultured Candidatus Peribacteria bacterium; assembly: GCA_964592695.1. GTDB lineage: Bacteria > Patescibacteriota > Gracilibacteria > UBA4473 > UBA4473 > CAZQFO01. The sequence goes on along the minus strand of CAZQFO010000198.1, from coordinate 2,010 downwards.
TGCTTAGTCAATTACAATCGTCGCAAAATAACCGCTGAATTTATTTTTGGCGGTCTTTTTTATACTTATTTTTTCTCTCCCCATCCCATTTTATTCCGTAGGGTTCGATAAAAATGAGACTCGCTCAACCTAATAAATCGGGCAGTTCTGGTCGATCTCTGAATAGAAATCTCATCAGTGGGCTTGAGTGAAAAGTGAATTTGTCCATCTATTGTTAATCCAATTGAGTCAACTCTAGCATCAAAATCTATGTGAAGAATTTTTTTATCTGGTAATAATATTGGTCGATGAGATAAAGTGTTTGGAGAAATAGGAGTTAACAAAATTGTTTCGAGATTTGGAGAAATGATTGGTCCTCCTGCAGAAAGAGAATATGCGGTCGATCCTGTGGGAGTTGCTAAAATTAACCCATCGCTTCGATAGGTAGAAAGAAACCTTCGGTTAACTTTTACGTGAAAATTTGTAAGTCGAGCTATTCCTCCATGACCAAGAACAATTTCATTTAGGGCATATGCTCGAAAAATTTTTTCTTTTATTCCTAGTCTATTTTTTCGATATACAAAATTTTTGAGTAGCATCCGTTCATCTATATGGTATTTCCCTTCAAAAATCATCTTCATACCCTTCATGGCATTATTGGGATGAAATTCAGAAAGAAATCCAAGTGTTCCAAAATTTATTCCCAAAAAAAGTCCCTCCTTTTTCTGTAGAGTTCTCATCATTTTTAAAATAGTTCCATCTCCTCCAATTCCAATTTTTAGATTATAATGTTTTTCGTCATCAATAAGAGGAAGTGTGTTTTTTAGCATAGAGACAGTTCGGATGTCTCCATGGATTTTACTCACCTTGTTTTTGTGGAGGAAACGAATCAAATCGCGTAAAAAAGCAGTCTCGTCTTTCTCTTTTTCCGGTTTATTATGGCAGTAAATTGCCACTGACTTGAAGTTCTTTTTTCGAGCTTTCATTAAAGAATGTGATATATTTTTGTTTGATTAAACACTAAATGAGTAGCGAATGTAAAGTTTTATCGTGCTTAAAAAGTGAAAACAAATTCCTCGCCTTGGTTTGATATCGAATCCTATGGTGATCCCACCAGGAATCGAACCTGGATTTCCAGCTCCGCAGGCTGATGTTCTTCCATTAAACTATGGGATCATTAAGCATTTTCAAAACAGAGAAAAACCTCAGTCTCAATAATTATCAATTTTTAAACAAATATCAAGATTGATTTCTGAAAAATGCCTGTCCTGATGAAAAATTCTCAATTTGCAAATTTTTGTAATTCCAGCTAATTTGAAATTGATGATACTCAAGCTAAAAACTCTCACTCTATTTGGACTCAAAGCAGAAGAAGTAGAAATAGAAGTAGATACACATCGTTCTCAGCCACGGTTTACTATTGTCGGATTACCGGATGCAGCAGTGCAGGAGTCTCGAGAGAGAGTAAGATCTGCTATTAAGAGTTCCGGATACCTTTTCCCCAATACGGTGGTTGTTGTAAACCTTGCTCCAGCTGATCTCAAAAAACAAGGCCCAAGATTTGACCTGCCTATCGCTCTGGGAATTCTACAAAGAACTGGTCAAATAAGACTTCCTGATGATATAGGAAAAAAGATTTTTTTAGGAGAGTTAGCATTTGCTGGGGAGTTAAGACCTATTACCGGAGTATTACCAACCACATCTGCAGCAGTAAAAATGGGGTTTACCGAGATTTTTGTCCCTGCAGAAAATGCAGGAGAGGCAAGTTTGATCGACGGAATCACTGTATATCCATGTGATAATCTCAAACAAGTGAGAGATCATCTTATGGGAATTTATCCAATTACTCCCCAAGGAAAAACTATGCTTGATCCAACCAAATTTTCCGAAGTCACAGATAATGATATGCAACATGTACGTGGAAATGAACATGCGAAACGAGCATTGGAGATTGCAGCAGCTGGGGCTCACAACCTCCTGCTAGTAGGTCCACCTGGTTCTGGAAAATCCATGCTGGCGAAAGCATTTGCC
>CAZQFO010000197.1:0-3087 GCA_964592695.1 uncultured Candidatus Peribacteria bacterium | reverse complement strand
GTCGAAGCTCGTAGAGCGAAGACTGATGAAGTGCCAAAAATTCAATCCTTTATGTCGTGCTGAATAGTTACCAAAAAAACAGGCGTACTCAACCTGCTTTTTTTAAAAGTTATAAACTAACGGAAATCTATAGGAGAATTCTGATGTTTATTAGTCCCTTGGTGGACGCTCTGTCCGAGGTCGGGCAACATTAACAAAAATAGTACGTCCCATAAATTCTTGTTCATTGTACATTTCAATAGCCGCTTGTGCACCTTCTTCCGTTTCCATTTCTACAAATCCGAACCCTTTGGAACGTCCGGAGAATTTATCCATAATTACTTGGGCTGAGGCGACTGGTCCAGCTTTTGAAAAAGCTTCCACCAAATCGTTGTCTCTTGCCTCATAAGATAAACTTCCTACGAACAATTTTTTCTTGTCTTCCATGATTAAAAAGAATAAAAAAACACATGTAAATCGTACGAAAATCGATTCAAATCATTCATACTTCTTGGAGCGGAGTACTAAATAATGGCGCCTTTGAAAGTAATAAAATTGAGACATCTACGAATTTACTAATTAAATGCTATTAACTTCGAAAATAAAATCAAGAAAAAATAGAAGGACTATTTTTTTGATGGTTTGTCTCAGTTGATCAACCTGAGAACTGATGATTGGTTAGAAAAAAATAAAACGAAGATTTTTTTTTTGAAAAACGAATAAGTCTTACTGGTCGGATATAGGCATTTACCCGTATTTTGTTATTTTTTGATACTACTGATGATATATTCATGTCTATTTTTTTATAGAGTTCTTGGTGTTCTTTGTCAAACATGTGTTGTGTTTTTATTATTTTTTTATATAAAAAAATTACGCAATATGTTGTCAATTGGAAAAGCTTGACTTTTAATACTAAGCGCTTAATTATTTATATGTGTAGTCATGCATTGGTTATGTGTAAATATTATTAAGTTGAAAACACTTGTGTGATCTACAAAGCTTATTCAAAAAAATACAAATTTCAAAATCCAAAAGTAAATCTAAAAATTTTAGTTGTTTTTTTGTGTGGACAATAAAATGATTTGTTTTGAAATTTAATATTTAGAATTATGGAATCTTTTCCTTCTGACAAACGAGCACCTTTTCCAATGGCACTTTCTGTAGTTACATTGTTGAAATTATCGGTTTTGCCATCGACAGATATATATGCTGCCCCGATTACAGCAACTCAGGTTTTAAATCGAACAGAGAATACTAGAAATGGGGAAAATCCAATAAAATTAATTGGTGATGTCGGTAGCCAGTTGGATAGTGATTTATTGGGAGGGGTTGGTAGTAAAATAGCAGAAATGACTGTTGGAAAAACAACAGAGAAAATACGTCGAATTATTGGTAATTCGGAACACGTAAAAATAGAGCCTTATTCTAATGTTTTGGAATTAATTCAAGAAATAAAAACAGAAGGAGATAGTGGGAGGGAAGCAAATGATGCAGAAGTGGTTATTGAAGCAAAAATTCTTAGGTACTTCCGTGTCGTGGGAGGAGAGCCAAATGCAAAGGTGATTAATACGGTAAGACATGCTGATATTGGTCAGGGATTTACAGAGGAAGAAGTAGAGCTGATTCGTAATTTTTTGCACCAACAAAAAGGGATGATTAAACAAAATTTATTACATCCTGATTTAAGGAAGTCTTTTGAAGGTGTTATGGATAATCCTGACTATAAAATTAATAGAGTTCAGAATTCAATGGATTATCTTTATGATACTATAGAGAATCAGGGACGAGCGTTATCGAGACTAAGTCGGGATATAAATCACTACATAAGTGTAGTACAGAGTGCTTCCAATAGGTTTGGAAAAAATTATAAATTAACATGGAATAGTAAATCGGAAAATTTAAGTCTTGTTTACATAATGCCAGAGACAGTTGTAGCTGCATTACAGGAGTACAAAGAAAAAAAACATAAGCAAAATACAGAAATGGAGGAGTCTGTTTTGCCGAAACCTATTTCTTTCGATAAAAGGGAGACTGCTTGGACAGCTCTCTCTGGTAACCCAAAAGTGAGGTATACTGCTTGGACTGCACTCAATAGTAAACCAAGAATGGTTTCAGAGGATCCTATAGATCTGGGTAAAGATGTTTTTATTGCTAAATCTGCAGATTTGTACCAAAAGGTATCTAAAATTCAGTCTCGTACAAATATGAAACCTACTCCAGCTACGAGAGAAATAGCATATAATCCACAAAAAGAAAAAGAAGAAGTATTGGAAGTCCCTAAAATTCAGTTAACGTATAAAAAACCTATTGTCCCTTTGCAAGCTAAAAAAGCCCCTCAAAGAAGAGAAATACCTATAAAAATCTATGATATTAAAGAGGCATATCAACTTGTAAATCTTGCTCAAAAAACAAAAACAGCTCTTATTGATGAGGATGCTATCTATAAAGAAATGCCTTGTTCTGTGTTTTGCTCTGATGAAGATACCAGAACCGGAATAAATAAAAGATATGCACAACCGGAAGTACAAAAATTAGTAGCGGATTTACAAGCAATGGTAGAAATACAAAAACAGGATGTTATAAAAGGAGCACTTATAACCCAAGAATTCAAAAAAATAGTACTTTCGAAAATGAAAGAACTTTCTTCTGATGGTGGTGATCAGCTAGAAAAATATTTTGGACCAAAAAATGGAAAACGAATAAGGCTGTTTCAAAATGTACATACAACAATTTCCACTATGGATGAGGTGATTAGGAATGTAAAATTTATTACCCAAGAAAGTCATGTTGCAAAAGATGGACAAGTAGGGCCTCGTTCATAATTTTTATTATACCTTCTACGGAGATTATCATAGAGTAATTACTCCAATCCCGTACCATAAAAACAACAAGTAAATACTGTGAATTGGCTCTATAAAAAAGATAAGCTGAAATGATAGATCTTCGCCAAGATGCGATTTTCATTGGACTCCTTGGCTGATAAATCAGTCTTCGTCGTCCATGAAAATCGCAAAAACTACAACTTTAGTTTTTTTTACTCGTACGTCATTGGAGGGGTAATTCCTTTTTTCGTGTGCTGGGAAGTGTTGAGTATAAGAGAATGTCTTA
>CAZQFO010000196.1:0-3207 GCA_964592695.1 uncultured Candidatus Peribacteria bacterium | reverse complement strand
CAGCTAGGAAGCAAAGCCGAGTCATATCGGGAATATGGCGAGGTTTTGCTGACGACCTGTCCGCCGAAGCTTTTTTATACTGGACGTATAGCGAAGGAGGAAGCTGTCGGGCAAAAAGACATCAAATTTGAACGGTTATTTTCTTCCAGGCCCTTAACCCAAGTTCAATAAAATATTTTTACATTGTGCATAAAAAAAGAATTTTTACTTCTTCACTTTCTCTCGCCCCGGCACCACTCCATCTTCCGGCAAATCTTGAGCAATTTCAGATTCCAAAGGTTGTGATTGCGCGACCTTTGGCGTTTTTCTCAAAAACACCAACACCGCAATGAGGGGGATAACAAAAGATATTGCCAAACGGACAATCATTAATATCCCTAAATCCTCATAATTTTGAGGGGTCACTATTTCTCCATCTTCCCCTCTGATCTCTCGAGAAACCACGAAGTATTGATTGAGATATTTGGTTAGTAATCCTGAAGCCGTCAGTGCTAAATTCATCAATGATGCCCCCACGGCAAACCAGGTTCCCCTATACCCTGCGGGAGCATAAAATGCAATCAATGCTAAGAGTGGAACCATGGACACATTTACCAACGGACTCTCTAGGGCTGTGTCAAAGAAAGCCACCGTATGAGCACTGACGCCTATCATGTCGTGCACTCCATAATATAATCCTATCTCAGGAAGAGCAATAACTGTATCTAGTACGATTAAAAGTAGTAAAACTGAACGAATTGGTTTGCTGGAAATAAAATCAGCAAATAGCCAAAGTACTCCCAGAGCAGTTAATGCGCCAATCTGTTTGAGTACACCAAAAAACGCCTGATCAAATCCCAATACATCAATAGTCCACCAACTTATTCCCGGTCCTATATTGGGCGTAGCTCGATAGAGGAAGAGTGCCACCATAGTCATCACCAAAATTTTGAATTTATCTCTACTGAGATCTCGAGTTACCATCCAGGTCATAGCCGATAAAAGCAATAATGAAACTCCAAAAACTATCTCTTGTGAGTATGCCCATTTACTCATCGCCATGTAAACTGAAAAAGCGGCAAAAGCAAGTCCACCACCCAAAATCTTTGGATCCACAGGCTTGAGTTCCTTTTCAGGAATGTCCTCTAGCTTTATAAACATCACTCCAATACAAGAAATAAGAGGGATTATCAGCGTCATCCAAAACACAATTATCTCCTGCCCTTTGAACACATGAGCCAACCAGCCACCTAATCCCGCGACTGCAAACATAGCAATGCTGAGTGCCAACCTACCAAGGACTTGTACCATCGCTAAATCTGATTGAACAGATTGTTCTGATCGAGGGACTTCTTTTCCTTTTTCATTAATTGTATTTCTCTCCACAACCTCTGTAGACATAGTATCTGCTGCCACGTCTTGGATGACAAACCCCACAACTGAAAATAATGAAGAAAGTAAGTAGAGCTGAAACTCATTTCCGATTGTCATAGCCCAACTATATTTGCCAGCTAAACCAGCTAGCAAACAAGTCCCCATAACCATAAATAAAGCACCAATAAAAACATAAATCTTTCGACGACTGCCAAAGATTGGTACCGAATCCACTAACTGCCCAAATACCATTTTGAGTGTCCAGGGAACCATTACCCAAATACCAATCGTGATGAGCTGCTCAGCAGATAAACTGAGATTTTCTTTTTCCCAAAACGTCAAAGCGATAGCACTAAATCCTGATGCCCCATAAGCAAAGTAGATGAGCAGGAGTGGAACGTATCGTTTGCGAATACTTTTGATGGGGGTAAATAGAGCTTTCGCCAATTGAGACTTGATCCAGGAAGTGGTAGCAAGAGAGGGGTTCATAAAAATTTATTAAAGAATTTTGACTTTTTTAAGGTGAACGATTATGATAATAATGTATCACGATATGGGTGAGCCTCTGGTGTCTGTCCTGTCCTTCATCAAGCTCATTTCTTCTTTTTGTATTCTATGTTATATCCTGATTTTTTTAGGAAATCATAAACTTTTTGATTCTTTTCTTGGTATCCGAGAAAACAAAAGGCTTTTTTAGTATTTAACTGTCAGATATTTTCTAAACTTCTTGTAATCAATCACCCAGCATAAATCAGCAATCGCCAAATGCAGGTTTTGTGAATCGATAAAGGCAAAGTTCTGCATTTGCGTAATTTACTAAGATTTAATAAATACTACTCTTAAATCTTTTTATTTGCAAAAGTTATTTGAAAATCACTTGACATTTTTGTAAAAATAAACATATTTAAGATGAGTTAATTAATTAATAATAATTATGTCAGCCTTGTCAGAACTAGTTCCTTTCCCAAAAACTGCCGACCGCAGGAAAATTCCTGATCGTAGAAGTACGAACCTTAATCAGGGAGAGACATATTTGGCTGAAATTCATGACTTTAAAAAAGAATCTAAAATCAGAACACTGGCAGCAATTAGAAAATTTGAACCAATTTTTGAAGGACAGATAAACGCGGCAAATGAGCAGCCAAAAAATGTAATTTGGGACCCTCAAAAAAAGAACATAGTCGTAGATGATTACGAAAACTCAAAAATAACCGTAATTTCGCTCAAAAAACCTCGATTATGGAAAATTATTGCTAACGCTGTTTTGCAAGTGATTTATCAAAGAAAACATAGCCAACCAAAATCAATATATATTTCTGAACTTAATGTCACTGAAAAACAAGCAATAGAAGCTTTGGGATTGGAAAAAACATCAAAAATCACTCATAAAATTATCCAAGATGCATTTCATAAAACTCTGCATGAATTTTTTAAAAACAATCAACACACATTGGATAGGCAGGAGTTTTTTGCAGAAGTAGATAAATTAGATCAGCATATGGAAGTACTTATAAAAAAGTTTAGAAATAAGATACAATAAATAAAAAGATAGCTCTTTTACATATCGAAATAACGAAGAGTTATTTGCTCTCATGTAAATTTTGCGTTCTTAAAAAATCAGAATTGTATTATTTCAAAATACGAATTATCTGGGCTTGTCCAGATTGAGGGCAGGTTTTCTTTTCGTTATCTAGAGATTTTCTCTTAGGATATTAGAAAAAAATAAAATATCCAAAACTATGTTAACCCTCCAGTTCACTGGGGGGATTGGCACAAATGTGAGTGGGTATTTTATTCTTTCCCCATCCCTTACTGAATATTATTCAAAACAGTTATTTCAAAAAGAAAGGATAT
>CAZQFO010000195.1:2499-3220 GCA_964592695.1 uncultured Candidatus Peribacteria bacterium | reverse complement strand
TAAAATTTTTTAAGACATTCTCTTATACTCAACACTTCTCAGCACACGAAAAAAGAAATTACCCAGACTAATTTGACTGGAGAACATTTTTTTTTGATTTTCTTGTTTACATGTGGTATGATAGTATGAATTTTATATTATGAAGCATATTTTTCATTTTGCTGCTTATCGAGACCAGATTCCACAATTTCTAAAAAAGGAGTCATCAGGAGTGATTTTAAACGAATCAATTACTGATAAATTTCGAAAGAAACAGGCAGATATGGATACTGAAGAGAGGTTAAGTAATGCTAGAGTAGCAGCGCTAAGAGCTATGCCAGATGTTGGATCTAAAATTATTTCAAATATTGAATCCAAAAGTAAAGTTAAAAAATTAGAAAAAACAACTAGAAAAAATGTATTTGATGTATTAGAGGGAGCTGGAGATATAAATACTACTTGGGGAACTGAATACAAAGCTGTTGTTAAGTCTATTGAAGATGAACAAATCAATACAAATCTGACTGTTGAAAATGTAGATCGAGCATTATCCACTCTCGAATCTCTTCAGAGTCAATTCGATGTAAAAGCTCAAAATATTATGGCTAGAAAAGATCAAATCGAGAAGACTAAAATATTATGGTACAGTTGTTGGCCTTTCAGAGTTGAAGAATTATTGGATTCTGATCATGCCAACTTTCAAAAACGAATGACAGTTGTTTCAGGGGTTTTTGAATCAATT
>CAZQFO010000195.1:0-2489 GCA_964592695.1 uncultured Candidatus Peribacteria bacterium | reverse complement strand
AAAGCCTGAAGGGATTTTTCTACCCTGGGAATCAATTAAAAAACAAATTGAAACAAGTAAGATAGATGCCGAAGGGTATGTGGATCGAACTCAACAAATGTTGGAGAACGGTTTTGAGACACTTACTCCCTCAGAACAAACCGAATTTATGGATCATGTTCAAACAGAGATAGGACCACCTCCAACAGAAACACTTCCGTCTTCTGGATCTCCATATTCCGATGTAGTTGATGAAACTGAATTTCGTCACCGATTAGAGGTATATAAAAAACTAGGATGGAACAAGGATTATTATATTAGAGAAATAAAAAGTTACAATAAAGACCAGGAAAAATTGAGAGGGAATTTGAATGAATATCGAGTAAAAGTGGATGGAATTGATCCAAATTTTGAAAATATAAAACTATGGATGAAAGAAGAAAATGCAAACGGAAGTCCACCAGAAATTAATGATCTACTGGGTGAATTAAAGAAATATATGACTGAACATGGAAGTGAGAATTTGGATGGATTATTTAGTCCAATATCAGAGAGAGAGCAAATTGATGATTATGCGACATTTTTGATTTTATCGGATCATTTGGGAAAAGAGGAAGATCTTACAAAAAATATGCCAAAAGAACTAAAGAAGAAATATTTAGCTTATTTGGATAAGTTGGAAGAGCAGGAGAGACCAGATAATATTGATTCATTTTCATCGATTTTTCAGACGCATCATGATGAATCAAAGACAATATTTGGAGAGTCAAAATTATTAATTTCAGATCTTGAAGACGTATCGAGTTTTCCTATAAATGCAGATAACTATACAAGTATTAGAGATATTGCGACAAAAATATCGACGAAAAATGCTGAATATAAAAGAGATTCAAGTCAGCTTGAAGAACGTGAGAAGGCTATTTTAGATGGATATTTTAAAGAGTTGTCTGATTTAGCTAATAAACTAACTGAACTTGCTGGGAAATGGCAACAAGAAGAACTCAAAAAGACCACCTATGATGCTGCCTATTCAGCATGGAATACGCGTAAATCAGATCTCGAGGGAGAAGTGACTAGATGTGAAGGGTTGTCAGACGATACTGATGCTGAAATGAGTGTGAAGACAGCTGCTATAAATAATGCTCAAAGAATTCTTCAGGGGCATTTGGATAAGTTGGGAAGAGGCGATTTGAAGGAACCAGAAATTACACTTGTAAGAACTAGTTTGTCTGGAATTATTACGAAAATTGGGAATTCGAAGTCGGAAATTGATGCTAGAGTTATTCCCGCAACAACTGGAACCTGGAAAGATAGAATTAAGAAATCTCTAATACTGAAATCAAAAAAGGAAAAAAATACACAATATCGGAAAAAATTATCAGCTTATCAAGAAAGATCGTTTGATATATTACATTCAATATCTAGAGGATCGAAGTTGGAAATCGACATGGAGCCATATGCTCATGGAAAAGACTTTGCCTGTAGTGATGTATTGACGAGGTCTGAGAATACGCAGATGAATTTAAGAGTATTGGATAAGACAGGTGATGCAGTAATCCTTCGCCAAGAGGGGACAGATAAAATAATGATTGTTCAGAAATCAAATGACGGAGAGATCAATATGTTAATTTTTAATTCTCCACAGGGCTACACGTCAGGAGATGCTTTGAAACCTAATTTTCGATTTTCAGATTATGCGGATGTTGTTGGAGAACCCATGTCTATAAATATTAAATAAAATGAATCCAAACAAAGATATGTTTTCGAAATTGTTTAAATGGTTTTGTTCCCTGGAGGAGATTCCTCTGCAAAGCAGATACAATTTATTGTCACATATCATGGAAGTTGGTACGATTGATAAAAAAGCAATAGATTTTATCCAGGAAACATTGGAATCTTTAGAAATACGATATGAAACCCAAGTATTAGAATATCAAAAATTTAGAAGTACTTTGAATAATATTCAAGAAATCCAAGCTAGTCCTGAATCATTAAAACAAAGGGTGGTTACAGATGCAGAAGAACACATGATGAAAATTGCTTCAGACTTCAAGACAGATTTTCAAGCATTTCAAAAAGACAAATATGACAAGGCTGAAACTACTGAAAACATTCAAGATGAAGCTCAAATAGAAGCTCTAAAAGCCACTGTTGGAGCTTAAAAAAATAAGATTACCCACGGAAGCAATTGGATTGTACACACTAATTTGTTTTAGCTCATTTATAGAAACAAAACTTAGATCGAGGCAAATCTTTTGCAAAAACAGAGAAATGGCTTTATGATGGGACTGAGCAGAGGTTGTTCAGCCTGAGTTTGAAGTAGTTTTGAAGGTTTGGTTATCAGGAATTGTCCATTAAACAAAGCAGACTGATATTCTTATTTACTGCCTTTAGAGATTTTTGCGTACTACTTAATTGCGCCCATTACCCACACGGTTCTCTCACGCTAAAAGCACAATAAACTATAGGATTGATTTATTGCCGATTCACGAGGTCGAAGCGAGCATAGC
>CAZQFO010000194.1:0-3221 GCA_964592695.1 uncultured Candidatus Peribacteria bacterium | reverse complement strand
TACTGCTGCATTTACAGGGTTTACGAAGAAGATTGAAATTCCGATATACTAAATAGAAACGGCCCAGTTAATTACACCGATCCTTTTTTAAATAGAACAGAAGTCAATGAATTAATGAATAAGCTTTTTCAAAAAGGATTAACATTTGATTCGAACAATAGCCTAACGGCGAAAGATTGAAATCTAAGATTTCAGCAATGCTAATCTATCAGTACAACTCCTTAGTAGTTGCAATACTGCTGCATTTACAGGGTTTACGAAGAAGATTGAAATTCCGATATACTAAAAAATTACATCCCTAGACAAGGAGCTATATAACTGTAATTACTCCAATGACGTACCAGTAAAAAAAACTAAAGTTGTAGTTTTTGCGATTTTCATGGACGACGAAGGCTGATTTATCAGCCAAGGAGTCCAATGAAAATCGCATCTTGGCGAAGATCTATCATTTCAGATTATCTTTTTTATAGAGCCAATTTACAGAATTTACTTATTGTTTTCATGGTACGGGATTGGAGTAATTACATATAACTCCAGCTTGTTCTAAATAAAAAATCAGATAAAATATGATCAATGCTAATAGCGGGTATCCACACACTCACCTTACTTGATTACCCAGGGAAAATAGCTTGTATTATTTTCACAGCAGGATGTAACTTTCGCTGTGGATTTTGCCATAATCCACAGTTTGTTTTACCTGAAGAAATTCAGAAATATCAAGCATCTGGACTTATTCCAGAAGAAAAAATCTTTTCATTTCTAGAATCAAGAAGGGGACTCCTAGACGGAGTAGTAATTTCTGGAGGAGAACCAACTATTCATCCCAATCTTCCCAAGTTTTTAAAAAGGATCAAGAATCTAGGATTCCTAGTAAAACTAGATACAAACGGAACCAATCCGGATTCATTAAATAACATTATTAATTCCAAAAATGTTGACTACATAGCTATGGATATCAAATCTTCTCTAAAAAAATATTCACAAATCGTTGAATGCGAAATAGACAAGGAAGCAATAAAAAAAAGTAGAAACTTAATCATGTCTTCTGGAATCGATTATGAATTCCGAACAACTGTTCTATCAGAATTTCACGACGAATCAGAAATTGAAGAAATAGCAAAATTTTGCAAAGACGCCAAAAAATTTACAATTCAAAATTTCCGAAACCAAAAAGTATTAAATCCTGAATACCAGAATTATCATGGATTTACAAAAGAGGAATTGAACCAGCTCAAGACAATTTCGGAAAAATATGTATCAAAGGCAGAAATACTAATTTAGTCTTTAAGGGATGGGAATTAAAATAATTTTAATTTATTATCACTCTCTTGCTCGTAATTACTCCAATGACGTACCAGTAAAAAAAACTAAAGTTGTAGTTTTTGCGATTTTCATGGACGACGAAGGCTGATTTATCAGCCAAGGAGTCCAATGAAAATCGCATCTTGGCGAAGATCTATCATTTCAGCTTATCTTTTTTATAGAGCCAATTTACAGCATTTACTTGTTGTTTTCATGGTACGGGGATTGGAGTAAGGGTTCTGGAAAAAAATAAAATCCCCAGGTTTGATAGGATTTTTGCTTCGTATTCGAGGAACGACCTATCCGCCAAAGCTTATTCATACTGGACGTATAGCGAAGGAGGAAGAAGACGAACAAAAAGACATCAAAATGTAGGTTATTTTTTTCTAGATCCCTAATTACTCTTGCTCTGCTTCTTTAACCTCTGAAGCAACCTCTTGTATCACTTCCCCCTCTTTCGTCTCAACAATTTCTGTATCAGATGCAATACTAAACTCCTTTTTATCTAACTTAAGAGGTACTTCTTTTAGTCGAAGAGCTTTCCCTGACAAATTCCTCAAATAATATAGCTTTGAACGCCGAATTTTATGAGAGCGAACGACATCAACCTTAACAATTGATGGAGAATGAATTAAAAAAGTTTTTTCCACACCAATACCATCTGTAACCTTTCTTACACAAAAAGACTCACTCGGCCCATGTCCCGCCCCTGTCTTAATAATCATCCCTTCAAAGACCTGTACTCGTTCTTTATTGCCCTCCTTAATCTTTTGATGAACTCTCACCAAATATCCGGATTTAAGTACGGGAATTGATGACTTACAAGACTGATACGAAAACTGACTTATTTTATTATCCATAACTAAAATTAAAAAGCTAAAAGATCCTAAGAATTATTTACGAGTGTGCAAGTCTTTTTATAATAAAAAAAGCATCTCATAAATCTGAAACACCTTTTTTACATAATCATTCATCAAACCCTAATTAAATAAGAGGAGCCGTATCTTTTTTCAACTTGTTCTTGAGAATCAAATTATCCTTTTGAGAAAATAAATTAGCTACAAATTTATCCTTTAAAGTTACTCGATAAAGGAAATCTTCTCTAGTCATCAGAGCATATTTAATATTTTCCCCTGAAAAATTCTCTTCAATAAACGATTCAAAAACCTGCTTATTAACATTTCCTACAATAAAAATGTCTACATCACTTTCAGTGTCATCAATAAAAGTTCCCCCCAACATCAAAATATCAATATCACCAAGTTTGGATATTTTCTTTAGCAATACATTGCATGATGCATCAGTTTTCCTGACCAGACTAGTTAAATCATGCAAAAGTGAAAAATGCGGATTAACCTGATAATATTTTTTTCTATTCCTGTCCTTAGATTTTAACATACCAATCTCCTCTAGGTTTTGTAACTCTCTCCTCAAAGAATTAATTTGTTCACCCAAAATTCTTGTTAACTCCCGAATAAAAAACTCCTCTTGAGGATTTAAAAGGAATTGTCTAAATAGCTTAACCCTTGTGCCGGAACCGAAGATTTTTTTAAGCATGATTCTTAATTATTAAAGACTTACTTAGTGCAAAAAACTTATTCTATTTCCAATTAAATGTCAAAACTTTTTTTTTCAAAAATACGCAAAAATGCTTATTCAAGCAAAAAAAAAGACCAAAAAATATCACATTGAACTCCTGATTTTTTCGAACTAGAGCAAAAATATTATACATAATTCGATAATTAGCACACATTTCTTACTCATCACAAACAAGAACACACAATAAAATTTTTTGCAGAGCTCTAAATCAAAGCCGACCATACTAGTGAGAATCAAAATTCAATATTTCAAATTCATTTCGGGGAATTCCATTTATCCTGTGCCAGGTGGTTATGTAGAAACCAAAAAGCGTGATCACT
>CAZQFO010000193.1:0-3225 GCA_964592695.1 uncultured Candidatus Peribacteria bacterium | reverse complement strand
TGACGAACAAAAATCCTATCAAATTTTTGAATCTTTATTTTCTTCCAAACCCTAAGAAGACTTCAATTGAAAAAATGATTTTAAAAAAAAGTTCATTTCATTATTATGCACTGAAAAAATGACCGACTCAAAAAAGAAACACCCCAAACCTCATTCTCAAGACTTAGAGCTAGAAAAAGTAGTTGAACAACTCAAGGAAGCACTAGAGTCAGAAAGAAGTAAGTCCGTTCGAGCTCTCGCAGACCTAGAAAATCTGCGTCGTCGCGAATCTGAAAACAAGAAGAATTGGGTTTCAAGTGGGATTGGGATGTTTCTCAAACAACTTCTCCCTGTTTTTTTAGAGCTTCAACTGGGAGCTGGCCATTCTACTGATAAATCTATTCAAGAGGTTACGACAAAATTTTTTGGAGAACTTGAAAAAGCCGGTCTTAAAAAAATATGTCCTGCTGAAGGAGATGACATAGACTTAAATCTACATGAAGTACTGCTAACTGAAGAAGGTCAAAATGGAAAAATTGTTCGAGTTTTAGAACCAGGATGGGTGTTTCAAGATATTACATTATCTCCGGCAAAAGTTTCTGCTACACCTGCATAATTATTTAAAGTTCTTGTGTTTTCTTCACTTAGGAATAAAAATCAAATAAACTAGCCAATTTCATCTCAATTTTCATGTCATCTTTGAAAGATTTTCACGCAAAAAATACTCGGAGTGGGATTGGCCACGCCTCCCATTTTTCACGCAAAACATCTTCCAAATCTAACATAAATCTTGAGCGAACTTGATTAGCCTATTTAATTTTTATCCCTTACAACTCCAAACTATGTCCAAAAACAAAAAAATCGCTGTCAAAATTATTGCATTAATCGCGATCTTATCACTTGTTGCATTATCTGTGCTACCGTTTATTGTTTAAATTGATAATCACTATTTGAGGTGAGAAGTAAAAATTGATAAATGATAAATGATAATTTAAGACCAGATGTTTTTTTTGACCCAAACACCAAGTACACAAAAAATAATAAACCACGTGTTATCGTTGGTCTTTCTGGTGGAGTAGATTCTGCTGTCTCTGCCAAACTATTGGTAGATAGTGGGCAATGTGAGGTAATCGGAGTATTCCTCAAAAACTGGAACGAAAAAGATGCGCAGTGTCCAGCCTCTACAGATGCAATTGATGCACGAATGGTAGCGGAAAAGCTAAAAATCCCATTTTATACATTTGATTATTCGCAACAATACAGAGCCCAAGTTTTTGAGTATTTTTTATCAGAAAATCGAGCCGGAAGAACTCCAAATCCAGATATTCTCTGTAATAAGTATATCAAGTTTGGTGTATTTCTAGAACAAGCGAAACAACTAGGTGCAACATTTATAGCAACCGGTCACTATGCGAAAAAGAAGTTTAACGATGAGACTGAACAGTACGAACTCCTTATTCCGGAGGATAAAAATAAAGACCAAACCTATTTTATGCATGCCATCAATCAAGATCAATTAGCTAAGTCCATATTTCCCCTAGCAGACATTACTAAACCAGAAGTTCGTAAACTCGCAAAAAAATGGGAATTTAATAATGCGAACAAAAAGGATTCAACAGGCATTTGTTTTGTGGGCGAACGTAATTATTCTAAGTTTCTCCAAGAATATTTGAAGAAAAAACCTGGAAAAATAGTAACCTATGAAGGGAGAATTGTTGGTGAACATATTGGACTTAGTTTTTATACTCTGGGGCAAAGACGAGAATTAGGTATAGGAGGCATAAGTGGAGAGCCTGAAGGATCATGGTTTGTGATCAAAAAAAAATTCGATACCAATGAGCTCATCATCAGTCAGGATGAAAAATTACTACTTTCAGACACAATTAAAGTGCAAAATTGTTCATGGATCAGTGGCAGGATTCCAGCAAAAAATTTCACATGTGATGCAAAGGTAAGATATAGACAAGAATCTCGAAAATGCAAAGTTCAACAGATATCTGAGGACGAAGTAGTTGTGCAATTTGAAATACCGCAACGAGCAATAACTCCGGGACAATCTGTGGTTTTTTATGATGAGGATGTTTGTTTGGGAGGTGGGGAGATTTCCTAAAAATAAGATGCTCATAAGTTCGAAATGGGCAGAAGCCCGTCATCTTGAGGTACTCTTGTATGAAAGCAAAATGATTGACTTTTTGACTTTCAAAAATAGACTTTTCAGTATCTGTACTGCGTTTTTTGCCGCCTTAGCTCAGTGGTAGAGCACATCCATGGTAAGGATGAGGTCTCGGGTTCAAGTCCCGAAGGCGGCTCCATATGGGAATCAGTTGTTCCAAATCCTCTTTTTTGGGCTTATCCATGATGTTTTTGAGGGATTCGAACGTAGGAAATAGAGCTTTGGTCTGGGTAACGCCTTTTTTGATATATCTAAACGGTTTTTTGAGTTCCACAGTGAGTTCCCCGTTATTGAGCAAGAGGTTCGAACCTAGTGCCGTAAATATCTCTCGCTTCGTCTGCTTGTCTCCATTGGCAAACTTAGAACGTGCATTGCTGGCAAAATCAAAAGTCGCCTCCATTTTGTCCAACCAATCTTTGCGACCATCCTGATATTCCTTCATTTGCTCAAGAAGTCGGATTCCTTCTTCATCGTATCGTTTTCGATTTGCTTTGTATGTATCGGCATCGATAACCTTTTTGGTTAGATTATCCAACAGAGACTCAATCATCTGTTCATTTTCATTTATCTTTTTTTGAAGGACGGCTCTTTTGACAGCACTTTCTTTCCCGTTCTCTTTGTTTTCTTTTCGGATTTGCTTAAACACCCATTTTGAAAAGGATTCAGGAATTTCTATGGACTCAAGATGGTTTTCTATCTGTTCTTCCAATTTTTCCAAACGAACACATTTCTGTTTGCACTTATGATTCTGATCTGCTTATGCACTTTACTCCAGTAAAAATCGAGAATTCCCTTTGACTGAGCCAAGTGTTTCCAAAAAAAAGTGGACCAGTGTGCGAATGTTCTTTTTTCGCTCCAGCAAAGAGCATAATTTCATATCACTGGAGCTATGTGCATAAGCAGATTAATCGATTATGCATATACTATAGAAAAACCTGACGAAGTCATTTTTGATCTGGATACCACTTATGATCCGGCATCTGCAAATATAGAAGGAGCGAACTTTAATACTCATTACAACGGATCTTCCAAGATTAAAATATTAACTATCCTCATCAGAAAGCCAAAAGAGG
>CAZQFO010000192.1:0-3243 GCA_964592695.1 uncultured Candidatus Peribacteria bacterium | reverse complement strand
AATGAAGATTTTTGCAAACAATCTCATGTTTGGACTTCTATTACCCCTCCTGGGGTTATCATAAAAAATTTTGCTTTTCATCCGGCTCCTGATCGAGACCCTTATCTAAACTTTCGAAACACTGATGTACAGGTGCATCCGCATGTCTTTCTCAAACTCCAAACAGAATTAGCAAATGCTACTCAATATGGTTTTGAACAAAATGATCCTCCCCAGATTACACTGCAAACAGCTGCATCGTCCCGAGTGTTTGGTGATATTCGGGAATAAATGCTTATCAAATATAAGCGAAAGTTATCACCAAAAGGATAAATTACTTCTCAGGTTCAATAGAGTAATTCCCAAAGTGATGAATTTTGTGAAAAAAAAGGAACCAGCAGAGATGGTGAATATTTTTTTCAAAAGCCATCAAAATGAAAAATACCTTTTAATTACTCCAAATCAATGTACCAATGAATTTTTCACTTGCCTAAAAGCGTGAATACAATTATTGTACATAAAGAGGTTATCGAAAGACGAAAATGGAATTGAAATTGGAGTAATTACGAATAAACAAACCTACTTCTCAGGTTCAATAGTCTCGTAGAGCTATTGAACCACAACCTATAAAAAGCATACTATCACTTCGAATTTTCGTATTGTGCAGAATAAACCTACGATCAAACAATCGTAATAGCCATATCCAGTGTGTATCCTCTGGGAAGTTGTTCTGCGGGGACGGTCTGGGTTAGGGTTACTCCTGTCAGGCTGTATCCGTGATATGCTTCTGCACTGCTCGAACGAAAAAGCATAACTGAGTTTTTGTATCCCTGTACAAATGCAGTTTTGGTGCCTAGTATAATTCCATCTGTATCACCATAATCCTCTCGTATGACTTGTCCAGTAGAGGGATCCACTGTCAATTGTCCAATTCCGGTTCCATTATTATAATCCATACAAGCGTTTGTACAATCATCCCCATATCCCAATGGAATGTCTGACCAGAGTGTTTCTGGTCCGTATTTGGCGGCCATATTTACCGTCCATGGCTGCACAGAGGTAAGATTTGCTACGAAAATTTGCTCATCCCCTGTACCGAGTATTCCAGTAGTAGATTGGTGTATAAAATTAAATATTAGTGGATCAAATGGAACATTTGGACTTTCTACCTCTTTTTTGTTTTGGTCTACGATCAAAACATTAAGTGGCATTGGATATATGGTCACTGATAATTGCGTCTGTGTTTCTGCATGGATGGTACCCAGTGCAAAAACCAAAGGAACACAAAATATGAGTATTCGTTTTTGTTTTAAAATAAATTTTATCATTGCTCGGTTTCATTATAGCAAATTTTTTGAATCAATGAAATTTTTTGTAATTTTTATCCATTCTTTAAGTGTAAATGTCTCTGCACGTCTATCTGGATCTATGCCTCCAAGTAGTTTGGATGTGGGCAGACCAAAAAATTGTCCAAAATAATTTCCTGTTTTTTTTCGTCTTTGAGAAAATCCAGCATTGATTACCTTAAAAAAGTCTGTTTGTAATTCGGGTTCCACCAAAGGAGATTTTCGTATCGTTAGTTTTACTATTACAGAATCTACATTTGGTACTGGAAAAAAACTGTTTCGTGGAACTGGAAATAAAATTTCTGGTTCCGCAAAAATATCAACTGAGATTTTTAGTATGGAGTTTTTTTGGGGGGAACATAATTTTTCTCCGACTTCTTTTTGCATCATAAGGATGGCAGTTTTGGGTTTGTTATTTGTATTTGCTAGGATTTTTTTCAGTATGGGGGAGGTGATATTGTATGGGATATTTGCAGCAATCGAATAGGCCTTATTTCCAAAAATATCATCTAGGTTTTGGTCCAAAATGTCCCCTTGAATCAGATGAAAATTTGGTTTGTGTCCGAGGTCTTTTTTTAGTATTTCTATAGCTCTATGATCTAACTCTATAGCGGTAAGTTTGATGTTTTTTTGCAGTAATTTGTTTGTCAAAAATCCTAATCCCGGTCCTATTTCCAATATATTCTTTTCATTGATCAAATCTACTGCTTGGAGGATTTTATTTCGAATATTGGAATCCATCAAAAAATTTTGTCCCAATGATTTTTTAGCAAATCTTTGGTTGTCTTTTATTGATTTTTTGGGTTTTCGGATAGGTGTGCCCATGTGCATAAAATAAAGATAAATAATACTGTAGATACAAGACCAATTAGTTTTAGCATGCCGCTAAAAAACAAGGCTATAGTTCCAAATATTCCTGAAATCACAATTAATAAAATAGAGGTAATACTTTCTCCAAATTTTCGAGTAAGATTGTGGTGTAGGTGTGACAGATCACCAGAAAATGGAGATTTTTTGTCGCTAAAAATTCTACGAAAAAATACAAAAACAGCATCAAGGACAGGGAGGCTTAGCACCAATAATGTCGTGGCAATTTTTGCACCTGAAAAAATCGAGATAGTAGCCAACAAAAATCCCAGGATTTGGGATCCAGTATCCCCCATGATGATTTTTTGTTTCCAGAACCAATAAAATCCTCCCATACAGCATCCGGCTAAAAAGAAATTTGCCATGGTAAGGCTCATATGTGAGGGGTCAAAAAAAAGTTCAGGACGAACCATCCCCAGTAATCCCAAAGTCAAAAAACCAATACCGGAAACACCGATAGCTAATCCTCTGATGCCATCGAACCAGTTCATGGCATTTTGTACCATGACGATCCATACGATAGTCAGAAAAAAAGAAATTAATGGGTATTGTGCCAGTTCAAAGTTTGTACCCTGAAAAGGATTTCCAATAAATTTGATCTGTACTCCCATCCAAAAGAGTTCTGCAGCAATTGCCAGGTGGATGGCAATTCGCAAAAATGGAGAAAGAGATCGACGATCATCGATGAAACTGATGATACCAAGGATTATTAGTCCGGGCAAAAGAATGATAAATCGAGGATCAATCAAAAAAATTCCCACACTTAAAAACAGTAATATGAGCCCCCCGGGATAAGGAATTCGATGACGCTTGAGTCCGTATCGTGCAGGAAAGTCGAGTAGTCCGAGTTTTGGAAAAAATTTTATGGCACTGTGTGTCAAGGCCATGGATAAGATCGTGCCGATAAACCAGATTTGTGCAAATTCCATGTAATTCATGATGAGACTATCATGTTTTTTGTGAAATTCAAATATGATCTACTAGTAATTAGAATTTAACGGGTAATTCCTTTTTTCGTGTGCTGGGAAGTGTTGAGTATAAGAGAATGTCT
>CAZQFO010000191.1:0-3371 GCA_964592695.1 uncultured Candidatus Peribacteria bacterium | reverse complement strand
TTAGCATTGCTGAAATCTTAGATTTCAATCTTTCGCCGTTAGGCTATTGTTCTTTGATTATTATTCCTAAGCACGACCTGAAATGATCTATTTATTAGACATAAGTATTGTTTCGGCGCTCTATGACATTGATCATGTATTTTATGTTCGAACTCGAAAAATTCTTGAGAGACTAAAGGACGAAGACGTAATAGTCGTCTCTCTTCTTACCATCTTTGAGCTCCGTTATAGCATAGAAAGTTGCGAAAACACCAAAAAACGAACACAAGCAGAATTGTATTATATTAAAAACGGGAGGAGTATCCTCCTCCCGAATAATCACAAAACGTTGTTGTACGATATTTTGTACCTCAAGCAGTTTCTAGTTTTTTTACCGCTCATCAATACTCATCGGAAATAGTTTTAATTTGGTATAGATATCATTTCTATGAATGCACAGATACATGTTGTTTTTGTGTTCAGGGTTTTTCCTGACCTCATAATAAAAAAGATTACCACCAACCTTTATCGAGCAAAGATCACCTATTGTCAAAGGTAATCCATCAGATCTGTGAAAGCTCGCCTCCTTTTTCGGTTTTATTTTTTTCTCTTCGGTCCAGAAAACCAACTCTTTTTTTTGTGTGTTCTCCAGCATTTTTGTCACCCAATGGACTTGGCTAATATTACCGTAGACCAAGACCCTAAGGGGAAAACCCCGAACGTCCTTTGTTATGAATTTTACATGAAATTTCTTCTTTTTTGAGCTGGTATTATGAATAATCAGCCATTCGAGTCCATTACGACAATCGATATACGCTATAAATTTAGGATGTTTTGTCTTTTGAGTTTTATTACACATGAATCATTCCCTCCAGGATTGAATGAATATTTTTGTACAATGTTTCCGAAACATTAAATATTTAAGTTTTCTTGGTATAAAATATTCCGAAAACAACGTTTTGTAAAAGAGCTTCGCATAGAATTATTTCAAAAAGAAAAATTCTATACAGGATTTCCTTATATTAATTTTTTACGGACTGTCAAAATTTGAAATTACCCGAAATCATTCCCAAACAAAAAACACCTCCCTTCTTGATTAGGGTTCTATTCGATGTATCACTTACGAAGAACATAATTTTTGACAACGATTTATACATTGCTAACGTGCCCCGGTATTCATCGAGACGTTTTTCTTAAAATAAAAAAATTAAAAATATAGGAATTCAATTTTGAATTTGGTTGTTTTTTTTATGACGTTCTTGATGAATCGGTTCTTTTACATTTCGGCTGTATTACTTTTATTCTAAACAAAAGAGACCGATATCACTTATTTTTTTGTTAACCCCATAGAGGCATCTATTGCACAAAGTTAGCGTTGAATAGCTGGGGCACCACCTATATCTCTCAAACAATAGATGCCTCTAAAAGAAAGCACTGCAAATCAAGTGTGATCTTCGGCATCAATGGCACTTTTTCCGAGGTTTCGCTCGTACCTCGCTCCCCCTCGCCTGTCGGTCGAAGATCAGAGAGCGAAGACTGATGAAGCGCCGGAAAAAGAGGCTTTTAGAATTTTTACTTCCTAGCATTGAACAGCCTTGATTTTTTAGTATATCGGAATTTCAATCTTCTTCGTAAACCCTGTAAATGCAGCAGTATTGCAACTACTAAGGAGTTGCACTAATAGATTAGCATTGCTAAAATCTTAGATTTCAATCTTTCGCCGTTAGGCTATTGTTCCCCCAGTGAGTACGCACAAATTGTAATTAATTAACTAGGGAAGGCGTGATTTGTAAAGAGTTATTTAATTACTCCTATTCCACTCCTGATCATATTCCTGATCCTTGTCCTGATCCTTGATCGAAAATCAGAAGAGCCGTCAATAATCGAGATTTCACTTTTTCCTTTCATGCACAAGTTTTTTCCTGCCTCAATCTGAGCATTAGCAATAGCGAACAGAGAAGCGATTTTTGTTGTTTCGTTATGACGAAAGGAATTGGCTACCTTAATAGCTGTTTGGAATATTTTTCTACTTTCTTCGTATATTCCTAATTCGGCTTTCGTTTGAGCCAAAAAACAAAGAACGGGCATTTTTTCGACTTTATTTGATATGGTATCTATCATATCTTGAGCCGCTTGAAAGGTGTGCCTACCATCGGCAATATAACCTTGCTCCATTTGTACTTTTGCCATGGCAATAAGTCCTTTTGCTTTGTTTCCGTTGAGATCCATAAGTTCGATAGCCTCTTTTGCCTTTTCTGCATCAGCTATCGCTTGCACTTTTATTACAGAAATTATCGTATCTATTTTGACAGAGTTTTCTATAAAAACACCGATAAGATCGAAGTTTTCGTTATATGAAATACATTTTACGGTTTCCAATGCGGCATCATATTTTCCAATTTTTAATTGTGTTTTCACTATAGCACTCAGCACTTCTGTTTTTTTTGGATCATCTTTTATTGAGTTCAATGTTTGAAATGCAGATTCTATTTCTCCATTCTTCGCTTGTTTTATGGCCTTAATACTTAGTACCATATCTCTATCATCGAATGTCTGTAAGGCGCTATCATAATCGCCATTTAGTGCCTGTGCTTCTGATATGGATTTTAGTGCAATTTCTCTATAGAAGTCCTGATTTATACGATTAGCTATGTTTTTTGCGGACTCTATATCTCCAATTTTTGCCAGATCCTTTGCTATAGTCTCAAATGACATATCAGAAAATTGAAAACCGGGAGTAAACTTTTCGGCTAATTCAATCGCCTTAGAAAAAGAAGCCTCACTGGATGCAGAATCTCCTATTTTCGCCTGTAATCGTCCAATTGTGGTATATTGACACACTGTGAAGAAATCTCCTGGTGATTTTTTTAGTCTTTTTTGAGCAATGTCTAAAAAATATTTGTTATCACTAATTACTGCTAGGGAAATAAGAAAATCTAATTGATCAAATTGATCTTCAATAGATTTTACTATTTTAAAAGCGGACTTTACATCTCCGATCTCTGCAAATGCTACGGCATTCGCCAAAAGAATTTCACGACGATGATTATCTTGCGATGGGATTAACTCTCTCGTTTCGAGTGCGTCTTTAAGTAATTTAAAACCAGACCTCTTTTTGTCAACTTCTTGTGAAAACAAAGAGGATTTGGGAACATCACTAATGCCCTGGTCGAGAATGGAGGATAGAGGTTTTTGAGAGTTAAGCATGAATTTATGATTTTAAATAGCATCTTAGCGCACTCAGCATACAGCACTTGCGCATACTTGTCAAGTTTTTTTTGTGAGCACTTTGTGAGCACTTACTGGGTAATTCCTTTTATCCTGTGCCAGGTAGTCATGTAGCGGATCTTCCAAGATTAAAATATTAACTATCCTCATCAGAAAGCCAAAAG
>CAZQFO010000190.1:0-3373 GCA_964592695.1 uncultured Candidatus Peribacteria bacterium | reverse complement strand
CTATAATTTCTGGTCGGGGTGAGAGGACTCGAACCTCCGGCCTCATGGTCCCAAACCATGCACTCTAGCCAACTGAGCTACACCCCGTGCGTTTTACCGCTTAAAAAAGCCGAAAATCGAGATTTAGTACTAAGAATCCGTCAAAATTTCTATGGGTACTTAGTTCCGAATAATTTATAGGGATTTCATTTCTAAAGTCAATACTTCAGAGATGATTTTTCTCATAGTTTTTAGTAAATGCCAAACCTGTAAATGAAGCAGAAGTAAAAAAAACAATTTCTTACTTCTTAATTCATTTGCGATGACACGAACCGAAAAAGAAAAAAAGCCTGAATACTACAAAAAGAAGTTCTCTCACATTAGGGTTCTGGAAAAAAATAAAATCCCCAGGTTTGATAGGATTTTTGCTTCGTATTCGAGGAAGGAAAGTTGAGTCATATTTGGTAATATGTCGAAACTTTGCTGACGACCTGTCCGCCGAAGCTTATTTCATGGACGTATAGCGAAGGAGGAAGAAGACGAACAAAAAGACATCAAAATGGAGAGGTTATTTTTTCTAGATCCCTTACTGTAAACAGAACTCCTATGGTTTAACATTTCGGCTACAATCCTTCATACCATCAGCTTATTTGCTATGCAATGAAATTCTTTCATACTATTTAGGACGCAAGAAAAAAATAAGCTTTCAAGATCGCTCAGATTTGCGCCAAATAGATTTACAAAAAATCGAATAATATTGGGATATGGTGAGACTCTTTTTAGGAGACTAGGAAGGCTCGTATGACGTAAAGCTGAGGCCCCATTCCAGAGATACTTGCACTTCCGGAATGGGGGCAATGGACTAGACTACCTCAGCGGTTGGAGTTGTGGCTGCATTGAGAATTGAACCGAATAGATTACCCTGTTTTTCCATATTCTGCAAGAAGTTCATTCGCAGACAAAGCCACTATTCTGGAAAGCAATTCAATCTGATTCGATCAGAAATTCTCAAACTGATCATCTCCTGACTTCGTGATTCTCATGTCCGAAACAACTCTTTGGGAAAGCCGTGTTACCCGCCGTACCGGGGGACGTTGCTCACCTGCCTGATAACCGATATTGAAGAACCCAATGGCATCTTGAAGATTCGATGCCTGATTCTTCAATTCGGTCGCCGTTGCAGACATCTCTTCAGATGCTCCGGCATTTTGCTGAATTACCTGATCCAATTGTTGGATAGCCGCATTGATCTGATTGGCTCCCTGATTTTGTTCGTTACTTCCTGCTGTGATCTCTTGAATCAATTCAGCAGTCTTTTGGATATCAGGGACGAGTTTTGTGATAATTGTACCAGCATGCTCCGCCACCTTCACGCTAGAAGCGGAAAGCTGGCTTATCTCCCCTGCAGCAGATTGGCTTCTCTCCGCCAATTTACGAACTTCTGCTGCCACTACAGCAAATCCTTTGCCGTGTTCGCCGGCTCGTGCCGCTTCGATGGCCGCATTGAGCGCCAGTAGATTGGTTTGGCGAGCAATTTCTTCTACGATGGAAATCTTACTAGCAATTTCTTTCATTGCTGTCACCGCCTGTTCCACGGCCTCTCCCCCCTCTGTCGCATCCTGTGCGGCCTTGGAGGAAATCTGCTCAGTTTGCTGAGCATTTGAGGTGTTATTCTGAATGTTGGAACTCATCTCTTCCATAACCGAAGAAGTTTCTTCGATGGAAGCTGCCTGCTCAGTGGATCCTTGTGCCAGAGCTGCAGATGCGGAGGATAGTTCTTCACTTCCATTGGTTACATTATCTGAAGATTCTTGCACTCGGATCATCACATCACGAAGTTTTTCAGCCAAATCATCAACTCCGGAAATAAGTTGTCCCAGTTCATCTTTCCTGGTCACAGCACATTGGATGGTTAGATCTCCTTCTCCTAAACTCTTAAAATTGCGTGTGCAATTTGTAAGGGGATCTGTGATGTGGCGAGTTAACCAAAACGCAAGCCATCCCCCAAAAATAAGAGCAATAGCAGCCAAGGTTATTTGAATGTGCTCCAAAGCCTCCACGGATTCCACGATTTGCTGAGTCATTTCAGCCGCTTCGGTTTCCTGAGTCTGACTGAGAACTTTCATTTCCCCAATCAACTTCGACGAAGCCACATCAAACTCTTCCATGATTACGTTTCCGACATCGGTTCCATTCTCGATATAAGCTTCAGCCATACGTTTGCCAATCTCGTAGAGTTTGTCATAGTCATGATCCAGATTCCTCAACTCCTGCAATTCATGGGTGGCACCCTCTTCTTCAAACATAGCTCGGAATTTTGCCACCCCAGCTTTGAAATGTTTCCGAGCCTCATCAGCATCCCTATACCCATCCCGGTTATGGGTGGCCGAAACATCCGTCAGCCACTGTTGTGTTTCGGTGACATTATTTGCCATATGTGCGGCGAGAAGAGAAAACGGAACACTCTCATCACGAGTCATAATAGCGGATTTATCGATGATGATCATTTTATGCTGACTATAACCAACAATTCCCAGCATGATCAAAAGGAGAATACCAAATCCTCCCCACAACTTTGTCCCAACCTTCAAGTTTTCGATATTCACAATTACTTCCTCCAAAAAAATGTTAGACGGACGAACTGACAGACTTCCATATCGCCCGACAACGCTCGCACTGCTGTGCGATACCATTGCTCGGGTGAATACAGATATCTGTACCCAAATACTGCGGCCGATCAGGCCTTCGGTTTTGGAGTGGTTCACAACAAGTGCCCAACCAACCATTGATTTGCATAAAGTCAATCGTTCCCCGTAATGGATGAACGAAGTTACTTCCAATTCCCAGGACAAAACCACCTCTCGTAAGTTTATGTCCAAAAACCAGTAGATGACAAGAACTTCCACTAGACGCTATTCTCGCTACTTTGCATCGATATCTATTTTTATTGACCAATACGTTATCCTCCTTTCGTGTGCCATTTAGTGTGGATGGATATCACGTTCTATCACCTCCTTTTATTGTTCGAATTTACGATTAATCCAAAAAAAAGAATGATCTTCCTAAAATCCAGAATTTTAAAATATAGTTTTTCTGTAGCCGAAATGTTAAAGAGCTAGCTCAGAAAGGATGCTCAAAAAACATCTTACTGAACATAATGAATTTCCTTATCTGAGCATGAATAATTCATATCCCAAGAAAGGAGAAAATGAATGTAGTAGTTTTTATAAAAAATACAAAAAAACTTCATTTATTTGGGTAATTCCTTTTTTCGTGTGCTGGGAAGTGTTGAGTGTAAGAGAATGTCTTAAAAAATTTTAAAAAAAACACGTCATCCCAAATCTTCACCCTTCCATCTGGCTCCATATTTTAAAAAATAAAATCAACCTATCAT
>CAZQFO010000189.1:0-3421 GCA_964592695.1 uncultured Candidatus Peribacteria bacterium | reverse complement strand
AAATCTAACATAAATCTTGAGCGAACTTGATTAGCCTATTTAATTTTTATCCCTTGATGGCACTTTTTTCGAGGGTTCCGACTCTTGCACTCGCTGTCCAGTCGAAGCTCGTAGAGCGAAGACTGATGAAGTGCCAAAAATTCAATCCCTTATATCGTTCTGAATACGTTATCTGTTTTGAAATGATTTCGTTCATCTGCAAACTTGAATTCATAATTTCATAGGTATAAAATTAATGTGATGGCGGAAGAATATAGCTCTGAAATCATTGAAAATATAGTTAGAAAAGTGCAAAATGGAAACGAAAAAAGTTTCGCACAACTTTTCGACTATTTTTTCCCAAAAGTATCACGTCACATAGCGTTTCGAGTTCCAGGAGAAGAGGTAGAGGATATTGTGTCTGATGTTTTTTTGAAAGTTGTAAAAAAAATAAAGTCCTATACACCACGTTCTGGAGCCGGTTTTTCCTCTTGGATTTTTCGTATTGCAAATAATACCGTGATAGATTTTTATCGTAAAAAGAAGGAATTTTTGGGAATAGAGGATGAAGAAAACAATTTTTTTGCAGAAATACCGGATGAAGAAAACCTAAAACCCGATGAATATACCAATCAACAATTTGACTATAAAAAAATGTATCACTTGCTCAAAAAACTTCCCTCAATACAAAGGAATATATTAGAGCTTAAATATCTGGAAGGATTTTCAAATTTTGAAATCGCAAAAATTATTGGCAAAAGTGAAGGAAATATCAGAGTAATACAATTACGAGCATTACGGGAGATGCGACAACGATGGAATGAATGATTTTATCATCCAAAAACGACTCAAAAATGCCCCTTTAGTCGTTTAGACTTGCGCCGCCAAATAATCATCGCAATAAATATCAAATCTATAATTTGTGCAATTCTGAGAACTCCAAAGAACAAATATGTCTCATTTCCATACAAAAATTGAAGAAAAAAATCGGCAGTAAAAAATAGTATCCCTACTCGGGAGGCTAATTTTTCTGGAAATTTTTCCCAGGTATAGTAGTGAGATTTTGCCCAATAAAATAACCAGATGTGAATAAGGAATGCATAAATGGTTACCGGATGAACCGGATTCAGGATGTCCACCCCAAAGGCTTCGTATTGAACCCCCCATGGAAGCTGAGTTTCTTTTCCATATACAGCTCCTGTAAAAAAAGCAGCAATATCCGCAAAAGCGATCCCCAGCAATAGTGAAGGAATGGCTTTGTCTATCCATTGGGAAAAAGTATATCCATGTTTTTTTAAATCATATCTGGAAATTAATAAAAACCCAAAAACTGTTCCAAAGAAATTTATACCTCCTTCCCAGAAAGCAAAAAAGAACACCATTCCATCTTTGAGAATCAATTGAGGTTCTAGTGCAACTGCCAGTAACCGACCAATCAAAATCCCCCCCAAAACCCATTTCCAATAGTGATGCGAAAAAAAATCAGCTAATATGCTTTTTCTAAGTAGAACTTTATAAAAATGCCAAGATGCTATAATAAATGCTAATGCAATAAGTATCCCATAAATTTTGAGACTGAAGTATCCAAAGGAGAGTTGATAAAAATTCATTTTTTCTTGATTAAAACATAATTAATTGTAGAAAATAATCAAATAGTATTTTGTTAATAGATGAAAAACTTAAGAAATATCGCCTTTTTTTGCAGTTGCATTTTTTTATTAAATGGATGTGTGGACGATAATAATCGTAATTATAAGAGCAGAAATTTAAGCAAATGCAAAGCAATGCTGTTTAAGTGCGAAGTGGGAAAAAAAGGTTTTTTTGACGAAACGGGGTGTGGATGTGAGCTTATTAGAAAGTCACAGTTAACTCAAAATAATGACAATAAGGAGATAATAACATTGCCTCAGAAAAAGACAACGACACTAGTTCCATTGGAAAACGGGATATAAGGGACAATGAGAACAACGAAAAAATACTGTAAATTGGCTCTATAAAAAAGATAAGCTAAAATGATAGATCTTCGCCAAGATGCGATTTTCATTGGGCTCCTCGGCTGATAAATCAGCCTTCGTCGCCTATGAAGATCACCAAAACTACAACTTTAGTTTTTTTTACTGGTACGTCATTGGAGTAATTACACTTAATAATAGGTTAAAAAAGCATGTGTCAATGTCTTTTCTGTAAAGTGCTGGAAAAAGTAGCTTTTCGGAATTCTTACTTTCTAGAATTGAACAGCTCTGCCTGACTTATCATCTGATCCACAATCACCATCGATGTCATAGCTTCCAATACCGGAATCACACGAGGAACAATAATCGGATCATGACGTCCTTTGATTTCCAAATTTACATTTTCGCCTTTTGAATTAGCTGATTTTTGTGGCATCAAAATTGATGAAGTGGGCTTCACCGCTACTCGTAACCAGATATCTTCTCCCGTAGAAATCCCTCCAAGAATTCCGCCATTTGCATTGCGTTTTGTCTTGTAATTTTTACCATCAGTTTCAAACGGATCATTGGCTTCAGAGCCTTGTTTGCAAGCCAATTCAAATCCTTCTCCTATCTCAAATCCTTTTACAGCACCAACTGACATACAAGCACTTGCTAATGCTGATTCTAGTTTCCCAAAAACTGGACAGCCCAAACCTGCAGGTACATTTTTTATGTGGATTTCTACTATTCCACCAATGGAATCACCTGCATCTCGAATTTTCTCTACTGTTTTCATAGTTTTTTTAAAGGCAATTTCATCTGCCATTCGAAGCGGATTTTTTTCAATAAATGTAGGATCTACACTTTTAAAAAAATTTCCACCAATAGATCGGGTAAATCCAATGATTTGGATATTAGACTGTGAGAGTATTTTTTTTGCCACAGCTCCCCCAATTACTCGAGATATTGTTTCTCGACCAGAACTACGTCCGCCTCCCCGATAATCCCTAATACCGTATTTTTTCCAAAACCCATAATCAGCATGAGACGGACGAAATACATTTTTAATGTTGGAATAATCTTTGGATTGCTGATTCTCGTTTCGGACGATCACCCCTATTGGCATGCCAGTAGTTTTTCCTTCGAAAATACCTGACAAAATTTCGCATTTATCTGTTTCTTTTCTAGGAGTAGTAATAGAGCTTTGCCCGGGAGCTCGTCGATTTAATTCATGTTGAATATCTGCTTCCCCAAACTCTAGTCCAGGTGGACAGCCATCTATAATCGCACCTAATCCTACTCCATGACTTTCTCCAAAAGTAGTGATACGAAAATTGTGTCCGAACGAATTCATCAAGTAAATTTTATATTTTCTTAATTTTGCATTTTTTTATGGAAAAGTAAATTTTTTCAATTGTGAATACTCTCTCTGGAATTAGGAAATGTTATATATTTGAGTATCGGAATTTCAATGCCATTTTTAGTATTTCTGGAATTCAGTAATTCCG
>CAZQFO010000188.1:0-3498 GCA_964592695.1 uncultured Candidatus Peribacteria bacterium | reverse complement strand
ACAAAATCAAAAAACTAACCACGTAGAGAAGCACCTTCCGGCGATTTGAAAACCTAAATTTTGTCAAATTTGACAAAATCATTGTCGAACTTGGGTTAAAATACTAGATTCTTGTTTGACAAATCGCATGACAAAATATACAATTCCTATGTTTTTAAATTATTCATAATTTCATGGCATCTCAAGTTACCTTTTCCACTCGTGAATTTCTACGCAACTTTTCTCATATGAATGAGGAACAAGTGACGATAATCAAAAGTCGGAATAAAAAAAAATGGGTACTTATTCCTTATGAAAAATGGCAGAAAAAAGAGAAAAATAGAAAAGTTTCAATAAAAGAATTGATGCCATTTTTCGTAAAAGGTGGTCCAAAAGATGTAAGCGAAAGAGTCGATGATATTTATACCTAACAATTCATGATTGTCTTGGACAGCTGTGTGTGGATTGCCCTTCTTCGAGAAGCTGATTCACAACACAAAAAAGCCACTAAATTATTTTCCACTCTAAACGCAGCAGACATTAAAATGTTTGACTGTATTTTTTCAGAGGTACTGACTGTTCTACGTTTACGATCATCTGATGAGGATTGTGAAGCATTTCTTAATCTTTTAAATTATTTGGATACCGATTTAGAATTTACACCAGAGGACTGCTTCGTTAATTCCGTGCCAAAGTTTTTTAAACACAAACATTGTGCTTTTGTAGATAGCATTCTTGTGCAATTGAAAACTGAAGGCTATGAGATTATTACTTTTGATAGAAATTTGGAAAAAGCACTGAAATAAGTAATAGCTATTGAATTATTTTTTTGAAAACATACTTTTTCTACCTTGTTATAACGTGTATATCTTATTATTCTAGAAAATAAAATTATTTGCATAATTATATATTATAATATATAATTTAATATATATTTTAAAAATCTACTGCCATGAGTCGTCGCAAGAATTCAGAAGAAAACATCCGACGCATTATTCGACTGGGAAAAAGTCTCTGTGTCACTATTCCCATCGAAATGTGCGCAAAAATGAACCTGAGGGAAAAACAAAAGGTAGTTCTCTCTCAAAAGGGAAAAAAAGTAATCATAGAAGATTGGAAAAAATAGATGCTCTGATGTATAAAATCAAAGAATTTTAATTATATTTTTATCATAATATTTAAGCAATGCCAGATAATCCAAAATTCACCGGCGATGAAAATATATTCGAAATCCTCAATCAACTTCCAGAGGCTCGAGAAATTTTAATTTCTCATGGGCTTCACTGTGCCGGATGTCATGTGGGGGCATATGAAACACTTCGTCAGGGAGCATTTGCACATGGGTTCTCTGAAAAAGAACTGCAAACAATATTGGACGATCTAAATGCGCAAGCTCAAGAATCTGGTACAAATACACGAAAAAAGAAGTCAGCCCCTCCTGAACTAACTGATTTTGCTGTTAAAAAAATTAAAGAATTTCAAAAAGAACAACACAAAGAAAATTCTGGGTTCAAGATCGATGTAATTCAATCTGGTGGTGAAAATTCATACTTTTTGGATCTATTAGATTCTCCTGAAACAAACGATAAAATTATCGAATCAAAAGGAGTTAAAATGTTTATTTCACCAAAAAGCCTTTCTCTCATAGAAAACTGCACTATTGATTTTGTTGAAACTGATACAGAATCAGGATTTAAAATTGAAAAGAGATAACCACACCAATCTACTTCGCCTTGCTTTTTTATTAAATTTTTGAAGAATACACTAGTTATTATCTCTTTAATCATTATTTTATCATGCTCGGAATCACAGACCTCAAAGTCGGCACAAAAATTCAACTTGATGGTGATCCATATGTGGTTACCTGGAGCCAGCATTCTAAACAAGCCAGGGGGGGCGGTGTCATGAAAACGAAAATGAAAAATTTGATTTCAGGGGGTACTGTCGAAAAAACATTTCAGGGACACGATAAAATTGAACCAGCCGATAT
Organism: uncultured Candidatus Peribacteria bacterium; assembly: GCA_964592695.1. Lineage (GTDB taxonomy): Bacteria > Patescibacteriota > Gracilibacteria > UBA4473 > UBA4473 > CAZQFO01. The sequence continues at coordinate 1,529 of CAZQFO010000188.1, read as the reverse complement.
TAATTTTCGTAGAGCTCAATTTCTTTATGTCAATGGTGATGAATTTGAATTTATGGATCAAGAATCTTTTGAATCAATTACATTCACCAGAGATCAACTGGGAGAAACTGCTTTATTTTTAAGCGATGGAATGGATGTAGATATACAGCATTTTGAAGGAAAAGCTATCAATGTACAACTCCCACCAAAAATGGAATTTGAAGTCACTCAAACTGATCCTGGTGTACGAGGTGATACAGCTACTGGAGGATCAAAACCGGCCACTCTTGAAACCGGATATGTAGCGAAAGTTCCTCTCTTTATCAATCCTGGAGATAAGATAGTTATAAACACAGATAACGGGGAATATTGTGAGAGAGTTAAATAGGTTAATCAATTGAAAAATTGATAGACCTTATCAATACAATACAAAAATATAAATCGGAGATTAATCTTCCGTTTGATTAAAACATTAAAAAAACTTGACATATTTAATGTTTTAATTTATAATTATAAGTTAAAACAATTTATTAAGTTTCACATCTTGGTATGGGCACCTCTAAAAATGATCAATTATCTACTTGGATAAAAAGAAGTAATAATATTCTTATTGCTTCCGGAGATAAATTTACCGGAGATGGGATTTGTAGTACTTTAGCACTACAAATGATTTTAGCAAATCTAGGAAAAAATGTCGTATCACTTTTTCCCTTCCCAATTCAAAACAAATATAAATTTTTAGATGGCATAAACCTTATTAAAACTTCTCTGGAAGAAGATGGAGCTATTACTATACAAATAACACCCAAAAATACTGAAGTTACTAATATTGAATATAAATTAAACTCCGGAACAGCCAGTATTATCGTCACCCCAAATTCTGGAAACATATCTCCCAATGATATTTCTATTGCCAACAGTGTTGGCCGGTATGACCTAATCATTACTTTAAACACCCCCAACTTAAATTACATAGGTTCTACATATACCGAAAACGTTGAAATATTTACCACTACTCCAATTGTAAATATGGCGACAGATCCAGCAAATGAATTCTATGGGAAATTCAATTTTGTAGATCTCTCAAAATCATCTTCATGTGAGATTATATTTGACTGGATTATTAACCATAATAATTATTCATCTCTTATTAATAATAAATTAGCTACTATATTACTGGCTGGAATTATTGATTCCACAAAAAGTTTCTTGAATACAAAAACCTCCTATAGTGCCTTTGAGGCGGCTGGTAAATTATATGAATTAGGGGCTATGCAATCTGATATAATTGAAAATCTCTTTAAAATGAAGAATTTTCGAACACTGAAGATTTGGGGAACCATACTCGGAAACTTAGAACGAGATTCAACCCATCGCATTAGTTGGACTACAGCAGAAGACAATGATTTTGAAACTTATAAGTCACATCCTGATGATGTTGGAGATCTAGCAAATGATCTACTCAGATATATTGTAAAAACAGATTTGGTGGTATTGTTTTTAGAGAACACAGTAAAAACAATTATCCAAATCCGATTAGCCCCGATTAT
>CAZQFO010000187.1:0-3499 GCA_964592695.1 uncultured Candidatus Peribacteria bacterium | reverse complement strand
CTCATTGAACAGATCAAGCAAGGATGGAGTCCTGAACTAGCTGCAGGAAGAGCAAAAGTCTTGGGGATTGGTTCAATCAGTGCTGAATGCATATATCAGTTTATCTACGGAGAGGGTAAACATTTGGAGCTCTGGAAACACCTTCCACGAACGCATAAGAAACGAAGAAAGTGGAAAGGGCGAAAAGGAAAAAGGACTCTTATTCCAAATCGAATTGGAATTGAGTTGAGACCAAAGTCAGTTGAAGATCGAGAAGAATTTGGACATTGGGAAGATGATTCTATCGTTGGGGTCGGAACAGGGGCTGCTCTCAATACAAAACGTGAAAGAAAGAGTCGGTTGATGATGATCACAAAAATCTCAAGAAAAACGGCTCGACACACGAGAATAGCCTCTGTAAGAAGATTTAAATCTCTCCCTCTTTGGGCTCGAAAAACAAACACGGCAGATAACGGATGTGAGTTTGCCGAGCACGAAAAAATAACGAAGCAGACACAAACAAAGTTCTATTTTGCAACTCCGTATCATTCATGGGAGCGAGGAACAAACGAGAATGGAAATGAGCTTGTACGAAGATTTTTCCCAAAAAAAACGGACTTTAATCAGATCTCAAATTCACAAATAAAAGCCGTTGAGGATTGGATTAATCACAGACCTCTCAAATGTCTCAATTATAAAACCCCTCATGAGGTCTTTCATGAAGAACTTGATCTTTACCATCTTTCTCAGAAAAAAACTCTCCTGTGCAGTTGACATTAGAATGTGGGTGAGATTAAAAAGAACTACCTATTGATAATTTACCAAAGTATTATCCGCCAAATGTAGTGCCTAAAAAATAATTCAAAAATGAACTAGCCCTGTTGTGCAGCCAAATGTCAGAAAAATCTGTCGAAGTTGGGTTGAGATCCGTGGAAATGGTATATTCGAACCCAAAGAACCCCAGTCACCAAGCGATGATTCGGGGTCTGGAAATACAAATTTGCAAACTGGCGGAGAGAGCGGGATTCGAACCCGCGGTAGCGTTACCACTACACACGCTTTCCAAGCGTGCACATTCGACCGCTCTGTCATCTCTCCTAGATCAACCTGCAGATTACTCACTGATAGAAAGTATGCAAATCATTTTGTAAATTTATTAAAATTCTTCGTGATGATTTGACTTCGATCTATATATTTTAAGCATATCTCGTAGAAATTTCGGAAAAATAATTATTATACAAGGGGTGGACTCCTCGATATTGATTCATAATTATAAATTATATCTGAGTATTAGGATTGATATAATTCTGCATAGTCTCATCTATCAATCGGGCAAGTTCATTTACAAAAGGGAGGAACTTCTCAGATTTTTTTGCCGCGCGAGTAGTTTGTTTTGAGGCTAAATGAAGATTTTCAATAGCTGCCAATTTCTTACCATTTCGAAAATAACGCAAACTCTCAGTTATATACGTCATAGCACGAGATACTGACTGTGCTGCGATAGCTTCTGTATTGTTTTTAGTTCGAGTGAGTTCCATGTTTAGCTTTAATATTTGAGGCAAAAGAGCTTCTGCTTTATCTGTTTCACTGTTTTGAAGATGAACGATAAACTGCTGTATTTTCCCTTGAAGTTCAACAAAGGTTCTCGTAAGATGATCTCCATGAAATAAGCGTAATTGTCGATAAGTCATCATCGCTATTTCTCTGCGTGATAACACTTTGTGTGGTCTATAATAGTTATCCGGTGGTAGATGTGCCACTTGATATTTTTTGGCATATGCAAAATGAGGAGCAAACCAAGAATTCATGGGAATATCCTCTGCAATTCCACGAGTCCTAGTCCAAAATGAATCAAAATCGACATGCGTAGCTCGAAAAAGAAATGCTAAAAATTCAGCTTTTGAAACAGCATGATTTGGTCTAAAACTAGGACCTTTTCCGATTATTACACGAGTCTCCAGTGCTCGTGCTACGGCTGGAGCATACCATTGATTTGGTTCAACATCGTTATAGTGTGTTTGGCCTCCAAAATCAGCCGGTATAGTAATTCCCCCAGCTCTCAATGCAACAATCAAAGCTTCTGCTCGAGTTAGAACTTTTTCTGGATGAAATCCTCCATCCGGATATAATCCCATAATTCCTACATCTTGAAGATGCTGAAAAATTGAATTTTGTGGATCATCAATACTGACATCATAAAAAGCAGATGTCCATAGTGGAAACAAAACAAACAATCCAGTTAATAATCGAACAAACTTCATCTTTGTTTTTGAATATATTTTGCATTCTTTTTTGCCAAAGTCCTAAGATTACTTCTTCTCATTAAATACATTAGGACAAACTTTTTTTACGGTCTCTTCTGATATCATCTTTTCTTCAAATAAATATCTGACCATTTTACTCATCGATATCATACCTTCCTTTGCCTTAGTCTCAATAACTGAATCTAGTTGTGTCGTCTTTCCATCTCTTATGAGGCTGGATACAGCAATATCTTGTAATAGAATTTCAAATGCAGCAACTCGACCTTTTTTATCTTTTCGTGGAAGTAATCTTTGCCAGATAACAGCTCTTACTGAAGAAGCAAGTTGTTCTCTAATTTGACATTGTTGATCAGGAGGAAATACATCAATCATTCTATTTACGGTATTTGCCGCTCCATTTGTATGCAGCGTCCCTAATACCAGAGTTCCGGTTTCCGCAGCTGTCAGCGCAAGAGAAATAGTTTCTAGGTCTCTGAGTTCTCCCACCAGTAATACATCCGCTCCCTGTCTCAATACCGACCGCAGGGCATTATTAAATGTATGAGTATGAGTTCCAATATCTCTCTGATCGATTAGTGATTTCTTATTTAGATGTATGTATTCAATTGGATCTTCAACCGTGATTATACGCTTTTCATAATTAGTATTTATCAAGTCCATTATAGCTGCCAGCGTAGTGGTTTTTCCTTCTCCCATTGAGCCCGTCACTAACACCAACCCAGATTTAAAATCAGGGATTTTTCTCAATTGATCAGGCAGGTCCAAATCATCAAAGGAAGGGATTTCTTGGGTAATTACACGAAAAGTTATGGATATTCCTCGTAATTGCTTAGTGACATTAACTCGAAATCGATGTTTTCCGTCAGAAAAAGACATGGCGAAATCCAATTCCCAGTTTTGAGTAAATTCTTTTTTTTGTTCGTCATTCATTACTCGAAGTAAATACCGTCCCAAAAAAGCGGAATCCAGATTTTCTGTTCCCAGATAGATTGCTCGCCCATGTACACGACAAGCAGGGGGGGCTCCCGCTGAAAGAAAAATATCAGAGGCATTCATAGCAATGGCTTTTGCCTTGATAGCGTCCACAAGAGCTGCTTCGTTTGTCATTTTATGTTAATATTAAGTTCGGAAGTAAATGTATCAGAACTTGTAAACAAAATCAAATGCAATTATTGTAAAAAGTGCAATTCAACATAAGGGTTCTAGAAAAAAATAACCTCCCCATTTTGATATCTTTTTGTTCGTCTTCTTCCTCC
>CAZQFO010000186.1:0-3521 GCA_964592695.1 uncultured Candidatus Peribacteria bacterium | reverse complement strand
CAGGCTCCATAGTCCGATAGACTCAATGTAAAAGAGTTGAAGGCTGTGGAGCCTTATAATATATTACATCTGCCATACACGTTTCAATTGCAAGTTGGCATTAGTATAAAATACTCATAATGTACACCGATGATTCCTTTCAATATTAAAAAATGGCTTAATAAAGAGTCTCTTCCTCAGAGAATTATTTTATCGGGTAAATCATCCTTTTCTTCTGCAATTTCTGTTGCTGCTCATTTACAGGATGTTTCAGAGGATACAATCCTAAAACAAATACATCCAGACACAAAAGTATTATCTGATGATGGTTCTTCTATAAAAATTGGAAATGACCAAAATGAACCAGATTCTATTAGAGGTATTATTAAATGGTGTCATCAATCGGCTTCTAGTTCATACAGGATTGTGATTTTAGAAAACTTAGAAAGGGCTTCACTGAGTGCTCCGCAGGCACTTTTGAAACTAATCGAAGAGCCACACCCTCAGGTGCAATTTCTGTTTACGACCAAAAATCATCATCGTCTTCTTGATACAATTCTATCACGAATGACAGTAGTTCGTACTCCGAATATAGTCGAATCATCATTTGAAGATAATAGTGTTGATTCATTTATATCATCTGATAATTTGTTAGATAAGTATCAGATCATTGATGATTTGGTGAAGATATCAAAGGATCTAAAATCAAAATCTAATATTCATGAGTTTTTAGAAAAAATAATTATGTCTATTCGAAATTCCAGATTGAAGCGAATACATCTTGAGTTAGTTTTGGATAGTTATAATGCGATTTTGCATAATGCAAATCCTAAGCTGGTTATGGAGCGATTAGCTTTTAAGTTGACAAACAGATGAATGAAAATAATTATTATGATGTAAAATAAAAAACAAAACAAATATCGCTCTGTATAGTCTTGTTCTTTCAATGACATTACAGGTATTTGTTCTTTTTCATTTTCCATATTTTTTCCAAAAAGGAGCGTGATTATGCAATATTTACTAGTTGTTTTAGGATGTTTATTGGGAATATCCCCTCATTCGGTGTTTGCTGAAGGGGATTTTTATTTCAACTTACCTAGACAATCTTTAAAACAAAAGGCTGCGTTTGCTCGATCAGAGAAAATAGAAGCTTGGCGTTTGCGTAAAAAAAGAAATGCAAAAAAGAGAAAGGTCAGATTAAGCCTTATAATTCCACCTTCGCCACCTGATTGGAGTGAATTTGAGATCAACCCATTTCGGCGGCATTTGAAAAAAGTGGCAGAATCAGCTGTTTTTATTGGAGCGACAGCTGTAGCTGTGGATAAGGGATATGTCCAACCTGGAAAAAAATAAGATGAAAAAGAACCTAGTCTCGGGGAATTCAATTCCTCGAGATTTTTTTTTGGCTAAAATAAGCGAGCCAATCCAATTCCGAAGTAATAATGTAACCATTTTTTATGTCCCGTATCGGAGCTTATTTCTGATGTAATCCCTGCATGATATCCTGTTTTTGGAATTTCAACCAATGATGTAAAATGGTATTTTCCCAATTGTCTATATTTATCAGATCCAAGTGAGGAGCTTAGATCTTCTGATATTCTGTTTTCAGTTCTAAACAATTTATTTCTGTTTGTGTGAATTTGTTCTAATATTTTTTGCACTCTTTGTTTTACATTATCACTTGTATTACGAATATATATGAAATTTTTAAGATCTTTTGCATTAGTTGCTAAATCAACTTTCCCTCCGAGTAAAACTTCTAACTGGATCTTTATATCATTTGTATCGTCAAATTTATGCATCATTTTATTCGGCACGCACTTACTATAGTCAGTACATTTCTCTTTTACCCACTGACCTCGAGGGGGTAATATCCAGGCCCCTCTTCCTGAGTTTAGATCACTCAGCCAATTATATACTTCATCCCATTTTTTTTCTTCCTCAGTTTTTTCTTTATATTCAATTATAGGATGTCCTTCTTTATTTTTAGAGAGTTGATAAGGAATACTTGTGTAAGTTATTCCCTGATTTTTTGGTCGTGAAGTAAACTGCCCATTGTTAGCATTAAAAATAACACCTGACCCGGGATATCTTGTCCCTTTATAGGCAAGATTAACCAAAAAAGTTCCATCTACATCATTATAATACTCAGGGAAAATTTCGATATTTTCATCCGCATTTATTCCTGTTGCTAACCATTCTTTCCGAGCTTCAAGTTCATTTGATGTGAATTTTTCTTTTCCACAATAACAAATCTCTCCATTCTGAATTTCAAAAGGAGTTGCATTTTTTGATTCTAGCCATGCATGTTTATCATATGGCTTAATTACCATATTTTTTGAATTATAGTGTGTTATTCCATCAAATATTGTTTTCCCACTTTTTCTGAATACAAGACGAAGCATATAATTTCCATCTGCTAGTTTCAATGGGTCGATCCAGACTCCTGGTCCGGGTTTTATAGATTCATTATTCCAGGCTTCATTAGATTCTGTCCTGATAGATCTAATTACTTTAGGATGTGTTAATATGATCTTTTCCTCATTTTCAGAGTTTTGATATGACTGTTTATTCGGATATTGGAGATTTCGTCTAACAATTAATTCATTAATATTTGTAAGTTTGGATCTAGACTTTTCCCAAAAATGTCCATCAATTTTATTTGATTTATAAATAGAATTTGATGATATCTTCGGATTAGTTTTTATTTCATACAGATAATAAACCAAGGCTTGAAGTTTTCTAACCCGACCTAGTGCATTCCATGGAGTAGGTGGTTTATTTTTAGATTTTATGGACTTATTGGCAAGGGGATTATATTCTAATGTGAGAAGACTAATCATATCGTCCAGATAGTTTCTGGTTTTTTCATCTAGATTACGATCTGGGAATCCTTTTTTTGATTCAGATATATTTTTTTTAAAAAGAGACAGCGGATAGCCTGATTTTGGAGCTTGTATCCACATTGGAAGTTCGGATTCAGTTTCTTGAGCATGAGTGATTATAGCCTTTTTAGTTTTTTGTCGGACATTATTCTTTTCAATTACCTCCTTTAAAATATCAAAGAGTATCCACGTTTTTCCTCTGATATCAGCGTCTAATCGAAAATGATCAAGATTGAATCCTAATTTTTTATTTAATTCCTTTCGTTTTTGAGGGGTATCAAAAATCAATTTAGCTTTTTCTAATAAAACATACTGAAATTTTCGAGGATGAACTAATAATATTTCTTTATTTTTTCTCTTGATTTTATTAGGTATTTTGACTGTATGAGAAGGATCAATAGTCTGTATACAATCTTCAAGAAGGTTAATAACTTCTTTATTATTAGTATGACCGGTTATTTCTAGACGATCAATAGGATCATGATCTAGGATTGATTTTTTATTTATCTTTGGAGTAGAGGATAAACTGCTCATTTTTTTGAATTCAAATAATCTTTTTATTATACCAAAAAGAGGCTTGAAAATCAAGTTTTATATTTGTGGGGTAATTCCTTTTATCCTGTGCCAGGTGGTTATGTAGAAACCAAAAAGCGTGAT
>CAZQFO010000185.1:0-3543 GCA_964592695.1 uncultured Candidatus Peribacteria bacterium | reverse complement strand
AGAATTCCTGACAAAATAGGTTTGTAAAATTTCTCACTTTTCAGAGGGGACTCATTATTCAAAATTATTCGTTAAGGACTCAAGACAAAAGAGAACTAAGTAGTATTTACCTCTTTCTACCATTTATCAAAAGCAATTCTACAGAGGTCGCAGTTTGAGGAATCATGTTTTTCAGTATTTCCGATAGAAAAATGGTGTTTTCCATCTGTCCCAAAAGCATCACCATCTCCTTTGTGGTTACTGAGGTGAAAACGGTCTTTTGATGGTTGTGCTTTCCATGCGATATTATCCCATTGTGGCCAATGATATTTACGAAATTGTACTTGTAGGTATCTAGGATTATCGAACTTAAGCAATTCAGCTACCTTTTTTTGAGTACCAACAGGAGCATATTGCTCATTTCGCAGCTGTAACTGTTTCAAAACCTCAAGTCGAGTTGTTCCAATCAATGTAGCATTACCATCAAACTCATTACTAATTTCTTTTAGTATCATACTGACATTATTAATATATCTACATTCTAGTAATTTAATCTTTTTTATCAAGATCTGTGGGATTTATATGTTCTGAGGCGGGATTGTTTGCAGTGTTTTTTGTGTGAAATTTAAAATATGATTTGACTTTTTGTTTTAGTTGGTTAGCATGGTTACGTATTAATACCCCTGAACAATGAAGAAATGGCAAAACACTCGCATTAAAGATTTTTTTCGAACTATATTGAAATTGAAGGATGAAAAAGAATTATCTGCTTTTATGCGGGATGTAGCTACGCTTTCAGAATTAACAGAAATGGCTAAACGTTGGGAAGCAGTTCAGCTTATAAACAAAAAAACTCCATATCGAGAAGTTTCTGAAAAAACAGGACTTTCTACGACCACAGTTTCTCGTGTCGCTTATTGGCTAAGAAATGGGGAAGGTGGATATGATACCGCCCTTAAAAAAGTTTAAAAATGAACAATTATTATATCAACTTTCTTCATCATTACTTGCTTGGGGCTAGCCAAGAGAGCTTTTTTGATCATTGCTGATTAAATTCATCTAATTCTTGGTTAGTCCTTCAGTAAAAAGTTCTGAGGGTGTTTTATATTTTTTAATTTTTGAAAAAGAAACTTATTTTTATGACCAACTTTCGAAAAACAGTCTTAATGATCATTGTACACGAGAAAGTGCCAGTCTTGAGACTATGGGCTTGGAAGAAAATAACCATTCAAATTTGATGTCTTTTTGTCCGTCAGCTTCCTCCTTCGCTATACGTCCAGTATGAAATAAGCTTCGGCGGACAGGTCGTCAGTAAACCCTCGCCATATTCCCGATATGACTCGGTTTTACTTCCTTGCTGACGAACAAAAATCCTATCAAATTTTTGAATCTTTATTTTCTTCCAAACCCTATATTCCCAATATGTTGTGTTGAAGCTGCATTATTTATTAACAATTACTTATCATGAAAAACTTTAACAAATGCGAAGGAAAAACTTATATTGGAATTCCTTCTGGGAGCTTACAAGCTCAAACAATTCGATTTTGTCGTGAAGCTGGTTTTCTAGAAAATGATCCAGGAAGAGCTTATGAATTACGATCCCCTTGTAAACAATTTGTTTTTAGGGTTTTGGATCGCATCGAAATGGCTGCTCAAGTATCTATGGGGGTGGTAGACGCAGGTATTACAGGAAAAGATTACATTGCTGAAACTGGTCAAACAAAGCAAGTGCAGGTGGTCAATAATATGATTTTTTCCAAAAGGACTAATAATCCATCAAAATTAGTTCTCGCTGCTATGCAAGGACGATTTGATGGGATTGAAAATTGCAAAGGATTACGGATTGCTACAGAGTTACCAAACCTCACTGCACAGCAATTACGATCTGAATTTGGTTACACTGAAAACGATTTGCGTGGGATTTCTCGATCTTTTGGAAAAACAGAAGCAAAGTTGCCATTTAATTTAGCAGATGCTGTAACTGACATCACCGAAACAGGCGACACATTACGAGCTAATGGTATGCAGATACTGGGGGAATTATTTCAATCAAACCCTCAGTTGATTGCCAATAGAGATTCAATTAGTAATGAAGACGTTAAAATGGCAGTAGAAGATTTTGCAACTGGAATTGAGGCAGTTATTTTATCTGAAAAAGAGCCGCTGGTTTTAGTTCCGATGAATGTTCCAAAAAGAAGTTTAGAGCAAGTTGTTAATCTGATTGGTTGTAATGTATCTCCAACAATAAATGAAACCCTAAAAGAAGGTTGGTTATCAGTGGAAGCTTTAATGTCCGAAAGAGAAGCAAAGAGAATATCGATTCAATTATTAAGACTTGGTGTTGATGGGATTAAAATTGGAGATATTATCTATACTCAAAAGCGGAAGATTCAGATTTGAGATTGTGTATTCTTTTTCTCGAAAAAAACTACCTTGATGTGTAATTACTCCAATCCCGTACCATGAAAACAATAATGGGGAAAAAATAATTTTTCTATTTTCCGAGATGTAAATATTCATTTTCAAATTATATCATTATAACACATTACAAGATGTGAATCAATACGGTTTTATTGACTTACTTGTCAAATAGTAATACAAGTGAGCAGTTCTTTACATTTTGAAATATATATTGTCGGAACTCCAGGCAAGATAGCCGTATTTATTCATTGATGTATAAAATTACGACTTCTGTCTATTCTGGTTGTTCGGCAATGAAAGCTCTATAAAGGAGAAAACAAATGAAACGATGGCTAATAATGGTTATTCTTTTTTTTCTATTTTGGATGATCGATTTCATCCCTCCATCAGATCCTGTACAATTGCAACTTCACAAAAATGATGAAAATAACTTTTTTTAGTAAGATCTCCTGCTACAAACAACCAGATTAAAATGTGGAGATGGTTGATGTTCTCACCTTGCCCGCTCCCCTCTTTAACTAAAAAATCCCAAGTCATTTGTGTACGATTTGGGATTTTTCACAACATTCTGGATGTCTAAGGGCTTAAACCCTAATAATTAGGCATTTTTATTTAGTTTTTTCCAAATTGATGAAATTAGTGGTTGTTGAGATTTTAAATGATTTTTTCCCGGTCCAACTCTATGCATTCCTTTTGCACTAATTGCGAATTCAATGTATCTTTTTGCCAGTTTTTTTCTAAATCTTAAACCTCCATCTGCACTTGTTCCCAGCACTTCTACTTTTGAAGTTTTTCCTTTTGCAGTAGTATAATCTACAAATTCATGTATACTATGAGTGTTTGGATCATTAAAATTTGATGGTGCTTGATTTAGATTGGCTAATTTTTCCGGTTTATTATCTGTGAATGAACTCCACATATCTTTTAATCGTTTTATCCATTTTTCTCTTTTTTCTGTTACTGCCTGAACAGAATTCTTTACTTCATCAGAGTCCAATTTTTGGTTAAACACATTCACTTTTTGTGATATCCAACCTACTATTCCACTGCTTTTTTCAACTTTTTTATTTGTCCCAATATTTTTCATGACTACTTTTGATGGTTTGTTTGTAGGGGGGGGCTTTTTTTAATTCTTGGTTTTGG
>CAZQFO010000184.1:0-3552 GCA_964592695.1 uncultured Candidatus Peribacteria bacterium | reverse complement strand
AACGAACCGCCGTATACGGATCCGTACGTACGGTGGTGTGAGAGGACGGGAGGACTAAATGTGGGTACTTCCTCCTACTCGATTAAAATTGACATTCTTGTTAGAATATGCAATATACACTCAATGAAGAAATACTTCTTTATCATTGCATCCATATTCACCTATTTCCAAGCTTTTGCATCCACTCTGCCACAAGCTAATTTGCATATATATCCATCCGTTGGAGAAGTCCATTCCAAATTTATCTTAGATGCCTCCGAATCACTCAATACAAATGACCGAAAAGGAGGACTGCAATACCGGTTTAAAATAGATCACAACACGAAATGGACCTCCTGGAGAGGACCAATCTATAAATTTGAAGCTAAAAACACCGGAACATTTCGTGCACAAATGGAAACAAAGGATTCCCTCGGTAGAAAAACACAAACCTATCGAAATTATAAAGTTCGCATGAATTATCGTCCACAAGCTAGAATAAAAGTACATAATCCAAATGCACTTGTCGGAGAGTCAGTATTTTTTGAATTACTTACAACCATGCCATATGGAGCCAATCAATATGCCGTTAAATCACGCTGGGATTTTAATTCAGATGGAAAATATGAAACACCATTTTCGACACAAAGAGTAGTTTCATATGTATTTAGCAAACCAGATAAATATCAACCAACTATTGAAATCAAATGGTCTAACGGACAAAAAGAGATAATAAGTGGAATACAAACCGTTCCTAGTGAATATTTTTATTCACGACAGAACATCCACAAAATCGATCAACAAAAAGTGAGTATCCAAAGTAATGCTTTAAATGCTCCGATAGTCACTACCACACCTGGGTTTAAGAACTTACAAGAAGGCACTTCTGTCTGGTTCGATGCCTCTCAAACAAAACTACCACAAAACGGATGGATTGAATGGAATTTCGATAGTACGGACAAAAAAAAAGGAAAAAAAGTAACGCATCAGTTTAACATTCCTGGAAAACACCTAATCCAAGCACGAGCTTGCTATCGTCAAAGTCACCCCGTGTGCAAAACTTCACAATTTACGATAACGATAAAACCTCGACCAATTGATTACAGAACAACACTAACAGTTCAAAGATTATCACATCAATCCAATCAACCACACAATCTAAACCCATTTATTACATCTCCTGGAGACTGTTTTAGCCTTACGGTCAATTCTCGTTCCGAAGGAAATGTATATCGATATCAATATCGATGGGATTTCGAAGGAGATGGCAGATGGGATACGCCTTTTAGTGGACGAACAAGTTGGTCACACTGTTACCCTCAAATAGGCAACTATAATCCAAAAATTGAAGTGCTTAATTCTAGCATTACACAAATGCCAAAACTCGTATCTACCAATCAAAAAATAATCGTAAGAAAAAATACGGTTCCTTTTGGTTACTTTACTACCAAATCAAATCAATTATATGTTGGAAAAACAGTTCAATTTCACGCTGATGGCAAAGACAATGAAAATAAAAATTCATTTTTGAAGTATCGATGGGATGTCGATGGAGATGGACTCTGGGATACAAATTTTAGAAATACCCCCTCTCACAAATGGATGTATAACCAATCCGGGAAATATCAGGCAAAAATGCAAATATTAGACCCAGGAGGAAAAATAATTACTCAGTCTAGAGAAATTGTAACCAATGAAATAACAAGTCCAATCGCTCGAGTAACAATTTCTCATAGGGGAGGAATAGTAAATCACAAATTCATGTTTGATGCTTCTAATAGTGAAGGACAAAATCTTAAATACACCTGGTATTTTTCGGATAATTTTCATGATTTTGATGAAAAACATATGACATCACCTAAAACTACCAAAAAATTCGATTCTCCGGGAAAAAAATGGGGCATTCTGAAAGTCACTGACCGCAAGGGACAATCTGATTTTGTAAGGTTTTCAATAAATGTTTTTTCTGACCAAAATTATTATACAAGAACCGATTATAAAAAATTTGCAATTTCTGGTTAGATGATTATTATGAGGTTAATGAAATTAGATCAATTTAACCTTATCGTTTCGCAATTACAAAAAAATATAGTGTGTCCAAGGTGCAAAAATCCAATTTTAAAAGAAGAAACAGATGTCCACTCTTTTCAGGAAAAAGATCTTGAACTGCATTCATTTTGCCATTCTTGTAACGCACAATCAACGATTTTTGCTTCCATAGATGTTGGAAGTAAAAAGAAATCCAAATCTCTTGCCAATCATAATATCGACCGGCAAATTTCATTGCAAGCAATCCAGGGGCTCTCTGATCGTCTAAAAAACTTTAATGGGAATGTAGGAGATCTATTTAAGGGATAAGTTTTTTTAGATTTTTTGCAATGAAATATCTCGTCGTAGGATCACTTTTATTCGGAGTTTTTATTTTTCGGTTCGAGTTTGTCGAATATTGGGAAAAAAATCAAACCACAAAGGTTGGTTTGCCGCAAGATTTGAGTAAAATTGAAATTGAAAACAAACTCAAGAACTTAAAAGCACAAATATTGGATCTCAACAAAAACCTGGAATTAAAGAAAAATGAGGGATTAGAGAAAATTAAAAACATTAAGGATGCGATCGACCAAGCAGAAAAATCTGCAAAAGAGCTGCAAGCTGCAATGCAAAATCTCCAGGATTCTGGGCAGAATTTAAGAAAATCTATAGTTGGGGCGCAATAGCATAATCAAATCAAAACCAATGAAAAATAAACACTCTGGTGCAGGAATGATAACGTACATTGTACTGTTTCTTCTTATGTTTATGCTGTTTTATTGGATGTATTATGGACAATAGTACAAACGTGAGTGCTCACTGTGGTAAGAAATGTACATATGAAAAGGATAGATGAGGTTTCGACATCTGCAAGAATGTGCCAATAAAGTATAAGTGCATCGTCGGAAGCCGCTTTTCCCGGGGGCTCGACTCGCTATGCTCGCTCACCCCCGCCTGTCGGTCGAAGCTCGTAGAGCGAAGACTGATGAAGCGGCAAAAAAACAATCTCGTAGTTTTGCGCAATATTATGGGAAAAAATACCTCAGTAAGTTTTCACGTACAAACGCTTTGACAAAGCTGATCAGACAAGTACAGTCCAACTTGTTCAATAAAAATTATTCAGAATGACAAATCGAGGCACTAATCATCGACATGGAGGACATGAAATAAACGAAAGGCGCGCAAAATCGTCTGGGGCTTCTCGAAATAGCAAGGCAAAGGCTGTGATAAGAAGAGAAAAGTTAAAAGCAGCTGGGTTGAATTGCTAAGTTTTCAGTCGCTTAGCCTATTTAATTTTTATCCCTAAATAGGGTAATTCCTTTTATCCTGTGCCAGGTGGTTATGTAGAAACCAAAAAGCGTGATCACTCACTGGGGGAATTCTCAAAGTGATGGCTTTTGTGAAAAAAAGAACCGACATCGCTGGCTCCATAGTCCGACAAACTCAATATATAAAAAATGGAGGCTGTGGAGCCTGATTGCATATGTTAGATAGAACAATAGCCTAACGGCGAAAGATTGAAATCTAAGATTTCAGCAATGCTAA
>CAZQFO010000183.1:0-3554 GCA_964592695.1 uncultured Candidatus Peribacteria bacterium | reverse complement strand
TTTGGCAAACGAGGGGGCCCCATTTTATGTCCGTGTCAACCAAAAGAGTTAAATGAAATGATCTAGACAATTATCACTTATTCGACACAATAAATCAGTTTATCGTATCGGAAAATAGAAAAATTATTTTTTCCCCATTATTGTTTTCATTTCTTTCATTATTACTTGTCACGTCATAGTGCAACGAAGATGGATCATTTTTTAATTCCGCGTAACGGTCATGTTCTAATGAGCTAAAAAAAGCCTTATAATAATTAATAATTGCAACAAAATGCCATCCTCAGAAAACATCCATCCAGAAAAAACATACCCCTTGGTTACGTGTACACCTACACATACTCAAGAACTAACTGACACTCCCAAAGAATCTCAAACTTCAAATCCAGAACATATAGGTTCAGTAATATCCAGAGTAATGAAAACCATTATGATGAAAGAGAAAATACGGAAATGAAAATTATTTGAATAATTAAATCACAATACTTATTATGAAAATATGACAACAGCAGAATTCATCGCTTCCAAAAGAAATAAACAAACCATGAAATATTCTGGTGAAGAACTAGAACGTATGGCAAACGACTCCAAGGCGACTGGTATAATAAAAGTAAAAAATGCTAATGACCTTATCAGACACCTTAGAAAAAAATGATTGAAAGAAAATTTGATATACAGTTTTCTCCAAAGTTCAAAAAACAGTTAAACGTTTTGGGTTTAGATGAATACGAAGAAGAAATATTCATGGTCAACCTAAAACATTTTTGTGCACAAACCAATAAAAGTGACCATAAATGCGTACTTCAAAACGGAAAACTTTATTTTGAATTGTCCGTTTTTGTTTTGGGACAATCTTTTTTAGTTTTTTCAGAAGTGGACGACATAGATGTTACTTTCTTTGCTATTGAAGAAATTTAATTTTTTATTCCCCCTAACTACTTACTCTATGTTATCCCAAATCCTCAAATCCTTCGGCCTCAATCCCAAAGAAATGAAAACCTTCGAAAAGGTCCGAGATCTTGGGACTCAACCGGCATCCAACATTGCTCGTGTCATGGATATGCCACGAAATACAGTTCGGTTTATCCTAGATGGACTCGTCCAAAAAGGATTACTCGTCAAAACTAACCGAGTCAACACTCAGTATTATGCTGTAGATTCAACCAAAAATATCATTCGACGACTCAAAGTCCAAAAAGTAAAAATGGCCGATAAAATAGATTCTCAAGTCAACATGATTGAGAAGTTTGGGTCTGAACTTAATCCTGCTTATCAACATGCATCCAGGCGTCCAAAAATTACTTTTTATGAAGGAACTGATGGGCTCGAGAGAGTTTATGAACACACGCTTTCGGCGAAGGAAGATATTAAATCTTGGGCTTCGTTTGAAGGAATGCATGAAGCTATGCCGGAATATTTCAATACTTACTATGCACGACGTACGAAGAAAAAGATTAAGATATTCTCTATTCATCCAGACAGTGACTTTGCTCGAGAACGGCAAAAAAATGATAAAAAAGAATTGAGGGAAAGCGCTCTTGTACCAGCATCCAAATTTCAGTGGATTCCGGAAATACAAGTGTATGATGATTTTATAAATATTGCTTCCTGGAAAGAAAAGCTTGGCATTATCATCGAAAGTCCGGAAATTTCTCAGGCCATGAAGACGATCTTTGATATGGCATTTGAGACAGCAGAGAAATACGATAAGAAGAAAAAGTAGGTTTTGAGAATTTTGATCGAAAATTCATCGTGTGAGATCCAGCCTTCGATATGTTGCCACATAAGCATGAGATTTATCTCTCTTTTCAATCGTAATTACTTCAATAATCAACTCATTATTTTTAATGGAGTAAATAATTCTGATCTTTTTTTTACAGGCATATAATTTGAGGCAACCAGTTAAATCATGTCCACACTTATTTCCAAGAGGTTTACCAAGCTTGGGATTATCATTAAGTTTATTCAATTTTTTAATAACTTCAATTGCTTGAGAATTATCAAGTCGATTCAAGTCTTTTTTTGCGCTAGGTTTAAATATTAGTTTATAAGCCATATTCTGCTATAACTTTTTCAAATGGAATTGTAGCTTTTTCATTTTTACGTTCTTGCACAATATTATAAATCTCAATATGCTCAATCAAATCCTCTAATTCTTCGAACCTTTCATAATCTTCAACAGGAATCATCACAGCTTCGATCTGATTATTTCTTGCAATAGCCACTTTTTCTCGTTTTTCATTTTTCAGGGAATCAAGTACAGGTTTAATTGATTTTTGCAAAACAGAAGAGGATACGATTTCGTCACGAGAATAAGTAGTTGTAGAGCTCATTTTTTATTTATAAATAATTATCATATGCATTATATATAAAATTATGTATAAAATCAAATATTTTTGTGTTTAAAAAAAATGCAAAAACATTTCACAAATTACAGATTTTCACTAGTATCTAAACAGTTTTAAAAATTTAAACCATGACAAAACGTGTTGCCATTAACGGATTTGGTCGTATTGGACGAGCGGCTGCTCGTATTATCATAGAAGGAAATTGTGATCTGGAGCTTGTTGCGATCAATGATCCAGCTCCTTCTGAACAGACTGTTCATCTGTTTCAATTTGATACCAATTATGGAAAATTCAATGGAGAAGTCAGTACAGAAAATGGTGGTAATATCCTCAATATTAATGGTAAAAAAATTCAAAATTTCTCAACTCGAGAAATATCAGAGCTTCCATGGGGTGAACATGGCATTGATGTTGTTTTGGAATGTACCGGAGTTTTTCGAACATTAGAAAAAGTACAACCTCATATCAGTCAGGGGGCAAAAAAAGTACTGCTTTCTGCTCCTGCGAAAACAGATGGATTTACTACAATTGTTGTGGGAGTAAATGATGCAGATCTATCTGATTCTGATAAATTTGTTTCAAATGCTTCTTGTACCACAAACTGTCTTGCCCCAGTAGCAAAAGTGTTACATGAAAACTTCGAAATTGTGTCAGGGCTTATGACTACAATTCACGCTTATACAAATGGACAACGAATATTAGATGTAGGACACAAAGATCTTCGCAGAGCTCGTGCTGCTGCAGAAAACATAATACCTACTTCCACTGGTGCGGCTAAA
Source organism: uncultured Candidatus Peribacteria bacterium (assembly GCA_964592695.1). Taxonomy (GTDB): domain Bacteria; phylum Patescibacteriota; class Gracilibacteria; order UBA4473; family UBA4473; genus CAZQFO01. Next base: position 430 of record CAZQFO010000183.1, on the reverse strand, counting down.
GCAGTTGGTCTAGTACTTCCTGAACTTCAAGGGAAATTAAACGGGTTAGCTGTTCGTGTGCCAACGCCAACTGTATCATTGGTGGATCTTGTAGTAAAAGTCGGGAAATCTACATCAATGAAAGAGGTGAATGCAGCACTTAAAAAAGAATCTGAAGTACATCCTCATATCCTTGGGTATGAAACTCGGCCACTAGTCTCTATGGACTATAAGCTTGATCCACGAAGTTCTATAGTAGATGCTACAGAAACCATGGTCATGGATGGCGATTTGATAAAAGTCATGAGTTGGTACGACAATGAATGGGGGTATTCGTGCCGATTAGTGGAGTTAGCAGAAATGATGTAATTTGTTTTTTTTCCAGAACAAATTTTGGAGTATCGGAATTTCAATGCCATTTTCAGTATTTCTGGAATTCAGTAATTCCGAA
>CAZQFO010000182.1:0-3582 GCA_964592695.1 uncultured Candidatus Peribacteria bacterium | reverse complement strand
CAATTTCATCATAGCTTCACATCATCTAAATTTCTAAAAAAGTCTCAACATATCCTGATATCTTTCGATTTTTTTGTTAAACTCTAAGCACTAATGCGTCTGTTTTAATCAATTCTTGATCTTTAAAGGATGTAATCTTTTTGATGTCTTCTTTACTTATATTTGCTCGTCCGGTTGCTACTAGTCTATTTCCAGTGCTATCATAAACTCCCAATAAGTCTCCTTTTTTAAATTCTCCCGAAACTGTTTTTACTCCCACAAGTAACAAACTTTTATGATTATTTAAAGCTTTTTCTGCTCCCTCATCAATAACAGCTTTTCCTGTGATTTTGCCGCTCATCCCTATCCACCTTTTGTGAGCGCTCAGACTACATGATTTTGCTCGGCAATAAGTCCCCGATTTGTGTTGATGTGCTAAAAGTAAGTTTTCCTTTTTTCTTACATCAAAAATAATTGTTTCGCATCCCATATCACAGGATTTTTTAGCACATTGTATTTTTGTATTCATCCCGCCTCTGCCCTGTTTTGAAATTTCATTAGTAATAGCTTCCAGGGAGGTATTTTGGAAATCGTTGATTTCAGTAATCACTTTTCCCTTTCCATTGAGAACTCCTTCTATAGCTGTTCCAAGTAATAACTGATGGGCGTTGAATCCACAAGCAATCATAGTAGCCAGCTCATCATTATCGGAAAACCTTATTTCATAGTCGCATACGACATCGTTTTCATTGGCAATGGGGATTGCTCCAATCTTCCACAATGATTGAAAAGTTTCCCAAAGTTGTAAAAAACTTGTACGATTGGTGAAGTGATGTTTTTCACATAATGCTTGTGCAACAGTAGTATTTCCGTATTTATCAAATATTCGTTGGTATTGACGCATTAGCAAGGGGTTTCCAATAGCAGCAGCAGCTTTTTGTTCACAGATTTTTTTGGAATAATGTGGAAGGGCGTTTTTCCCGCAACCAACAGCTCCGGATGAAACCAAAACTATCCGATAATTCTTTTGAAGTTCTGTAATTTGACGTACCAGTTCTTCCAAGATATCTGTTTCGATATTTCCAGATTTATTAGTGATGGCTGCTGTGCCAACTTTGACGACAATAAGTGGTTTATGGAGCATTAATGTAATTATTGATTACAAATCAGGAACGAGGTTAAATTTCGTAGAGTATATTTTTTTTGTAAAGCTTTTCAATAGTAATTTTACACACATAAAAACGAATAGATTATATTCACAACCATGCCAATCCCCTTATTTGTTAACCCATGATTTCAATTCTTCAAATCTTCAAATGGGGCTTTATTAAAACCAACTGTCGTAGCGTTATCCGTTGCAAATCTAGCTACTTCATCAGGAGAAGTGTACAATGTTGAATCCATTGTATCTGTTGTGGTATTATATACACCATATAAGGGTCTTGGTAAAAAATAACTTACCAATTTTAATGTCTTTTTATCCGTGATCTTCCTCCTTCGCCAGGTTTGTGCTCTGCAATAGGCTTCGGTGGACAGGTCGTCAAGAAAACTTCGCCATATTACCAATCCCCCACCTTAAACACTCCCCTCCATCAAAGCAATTATTTCCTCCAACGAAGGAATCTTTTTCCGGCATTTATCCAAAAGTGTTTTTGAAAACAACTTTTCATATTCGATTTTATCCTTCCGTTTCTTTTTTGGGATATGCTTACTTTCAAACTCCTTTTTACACCACCCAGATTTTTGGTCTTCAAAACTCTGCCCATTGTTTAGAATCGAAAGCAAGGTGGATTCTATGCACGGAGCATTTTTTATTAAAACCACATTTCTTTCCATTGCCTCCTGATCCGCTTTTTCCATTTCTGCTTGGGACTTGTCATCATCCAAAACAACAACTCTCTTATCGAAATCTCCCAAATACCGTGCCGCATTTTTAACAATATTTTCAGCAGATCCACCATTTCCTTTTCGTATTGTTACTGCAATACCACTGTTTTTAGCATACAAACCACGCAAATGCTTCAAAAACATTTCCTCTGACATACCCTCCCCATAAATGAGAATGATATTCTTTGCGGCACGCCGTTTTTTCTTGGCAGGGTTTGTTCTCGACATAAGTACGGATTAATAAATATTCGGAATAGCTCCATAGGCTCCAGTAATGTATTTTGTATAATAGTTATCATCGGATCGAACACCAGTCATCTCATCCAGTCGCCACGCCTCACTTCCTCCCTTCTCGTTCTTTTCAATGAGAATAATCTGATATTTATCCAGTTCGTTCAAAATACGATGACTATGCGTACTAAATAAAATTTGTGCATTATGTGGATTGGTTTCAGGGGAAAGAAACAGCTCGAATAAAGCCAAAACCATATCCGGATGCAGATTGACATCAAACTCATCAACAATAGCTACTCCACCGGAAGGAAGCACCTGTAAAATAGTTTTTAATAGTATAAATAATTGTTTTGTTCCGGATGATTCATATTGAACCGGAAGGGTGTATTTTTTACTGTCAAAAGAATGTACTATTTGTGCATCGATCGAAAAACCTCCTTCGTTTTTTACCTTTTTTATATCAAAAGCTTCAAAACCAAGATCGAAACGTGTTAGAAGTTTTTCTGCCTCTTTTTTTAAAGCTTCATTTTCACTGAAAAAAGTAAGTACATTTATCAAATTCGCTGTGGCATTTGGAAAAAAGTGATCTCCAATCCATCCGGCTTCAACTACATTAGTTTGAACCTTCTGCCAAAAATCGCCTATTTCCTGGCTCTTTTTGTGATTGAGTCGCATTGCGGTTCCGATAACACTCGCATTGGTTCGAAGTAGGTTTTCAAACCCTTTTGGGAGATCAAAAAAGTTCCCCGTAAAATTGTATCGTTTTTCTTTATTCTCCCACTCACGTACAAATAATTTTTTTGTAGTTACTTTTTCCTTTGTCTTGTTTTTTATCTTCAATTCTTCTCGCAATATTTTTTGATCATCAAGAATGAAATCATAAAGATAAATATCTTCATTGATTTCAAAGTTTACTGAAAGTTCGGACGGCTCTTTACTCGTTTTATGAAATGCAAATGGCTTAATGGGGAGTGGTGTTGATGGATTTACATTAAAAGAATCTGTAATTATCCATTTCAAAAACGGTAGAATTTTAAGGAGATTTGTTTTCCCTGAAGCGTTTGGCCCAATAACCGTTTCCACTTTTGAAAGCCGTGTATTGGAGGGTGCCAAAAAATAACCATTGTTTTTGGGAACTTTATCATTGACCTCAAAATCAATCGTAACTTCATCCGGAAAAGAATAAAAATTCTTGCAGGAAAATGAGTGAATCATGATGTTTAAAAATTATTTACGCTAATAGTGTATCAAAATGCATGCCATAAGTCAAGAAAAAACAAATTTTTGTGCAAAATCGACTTATGCACAAAAAATAACCAAATTTTAAAATCCACTGGCAATCCTCCTCTTTCCATGCAAACAATGTCCACAGCAAAGAATTCTATTTTTTTACTTACTTTCAGGAAATGGACACCTCCATTACCGCCCTTAACCCAAGTTCGACACTCGAAACATAAAAAAAGGCCGTTTTTGGCCTTTTTT
>CAZQFO010000181.1:0-3593 GCA_964592695.1 uncultured Candidatus Peribacteria bacterium | reverse complement strand
TTAGGAACACCAAAAGCTTTAATGATATCCGATTGTTTGCAGGTGCCATTTATATACAGCTGGCTTGTGAACATACGAAATGAAGCCAGGTCTTCTTCTTTATGCTGAAATACTGGTAAACAACCATAAAAATAATACACAATTCCTTCTTTTTTCTCGAAAGCTAGGTGGATATTTATTTGTGTACATCCCTCTGGAAATATTGGTAAGACTGATTGTGTCATATGAAAATGTTTTTTAAATAATACAAAAAAGAAAACTTCTGAATTATGGTATCTTTTTTGATTCTTCGTGATAAGTTGATTTTACTTCAATTTGCAAATTTCCCTTTTGCGCATCATGTCACAATATCCTTAAAAAGCACCTTCTAGAAAGGTGTTTCGCTTTTTACTATTGATTTAATTCCGATCAATGCTCTTTTATTAGGTCAGGAAGTCTGAGATTATCTAGCTAGCAGAGTCGAATGGGTTTTCACACATAAAAAAACCGCCCCATGATGGAGCGGTGTAGGTGGGAAGTCCATTCCCCTCTTGCCCTCTTGTGATCAAGGATTTTGTAAATATCCCGTTTTTTCCTGTGTAAAAGGAATATGCGCTATATTGTACCTTCTATTTTTTCTATTCCGCTTTATTCTCCTTCTGGGATTCGTTTTTGGAGGAGCTAGACCCATCTTTTTTTGGTTGTTATTTTCCTCTCGCCCGAAAAGCGCTTCCGCAAGCGCTTCCTCTGCAAGGTAGTCTCTTTCCGCCTCCTTTATCACCTGATACAGAGTGTGAAAATCTCCATATATAAGTGTATCATCACTGAATATTTTCCTTGCATGCCTAACTACTATGATTTTTTTTTGCAGTTCTGTCATTTTTACCCTTTGTTCTTTCAGTTTTTTCTCCATCTTTTCTACAACTTTTCTTTGCTGGTTTACTTGTTCCTTTTTTATTCTTAAATCCCTGTTCAATAAAAACGGTAATGATTCATGTTGAGCATCCGCCATTCCAAGATTTATATTTAAACCAAAGCCGATACCAACTGTCAGGACAACTGCAACAAACTTTTTCATGATTTGAATCTCCTCGAAATATGCTGAAGGAATATCCCCCGGCAATTGAAATGGCGTGGTTATCCAATGAACATCAAAAATGCGATAACCAGGAAAAGATAAAAAATAAAGTGAGTGGAGGAGGGCCCTTTGGAATATTTCATTTCTTTCTCCAAAATTGGAATTGATAACAGGAACCAGAAAACAAAAATCTACTGCTAGTTATCACAGCAACGCTAGTCGAAATGTTTTCCACTTCGACTTTTGCGTTGATTGCTAACATGAGGTTTAAGTGGAAAACACTAAAACCAGCGGTGCTTTAGAGTATGGAAATTTTAATTAAGCCAGCAATAAATTGAATATATTTTTCAATCCCTGTTATCACACATCTAACGAAGAGGGAAACTGCGTTCGAAACTCGATTTATCGAGTGGACTTCATGTGGGAGGATGCAATTCCTGATTATTCAAGATTACAACTTCACCATGAACGCAGATGGCTCTTCGTTACACTCCTATTTAGTAAAAATTAAAAATTTGTGTAATCCTCCGAAGCTCGTAAATAAGTATTATGAAATATTATAGAGCGTAGGGGAATATTTTCGAAATGTAAAAGAACAATATACTTAAAACTATGTGCATTATCCACGTTTCAATTGCTTTATCAAGCAGATTTCAAATAACTCCAAAAAAAACTTCATTTCCAAGCTTATTTAAGCCGAAAAACAAGAATAATAATTGTGCTCAACCCTAAGTCTCCCTGTTTCTTTCCACATGCTACCTCCCAGGGCTGTTCAACGCTAACTTTGTACAATAGATGGTCTCAATAAAGAAAGAACTGCAAATCAAGTATGATCTTCGGCATCAATGGCGTTTTTCCCGAGATTTCGCTCGTACCTCACTCAATCTCGTGAAGCGCCGGAAAAAGCGGATTGAGAAATTCTTCCCTCCTAGCTATTGAACAGCCCTGTGCTACCTCCCCTAATCCACATCAAAAACCTGCCTCAGCACCCAGTCCCCTACTCGATACATTACCTGTTTATGCTTCCCTTCGAAATCTCGCCTCACAAAAGAAATCAATGTTACTCCCGCTACCTCACGAATTCTCAGATTTTTTTCAAATATGCCACGCAGTGCAGGACCAAACTGATACTTTATGTCCTTTTCCTCACACAAAGAAATCATGTTTAATGTGTGTTCAAATGCGTCACACTGAATAATTGATGATATTTTTTCGTTTTCACATACGGTTTCCAACTTATCCAATTTACCCAGAATCGTCGCATTTTTCATCTTTTTTGTCATGCCATATGGATCTATCACACCAATAATTTTATATGGTGCATAATCATTGATTTCAATCGCTTCTATCATCTGCTCAGAAAACCGGTTTGCTCCAATAACTAATGTACGATAAATGCGCTTTTCGTTCTTTTTTTGCATCATCAATATCTGACGAAAAATTGATTGTGAAATAATCAAAAAACCACTCCCAAAAAGCAAAATATAGACTCCAATCCACCGAGAAAAAAGTATCTCCCTCGGAAAAAAATATGTAACAATCATAAAACCTACCGCAATAGCCCCTCCCACAAAAATCAATGCCAGATCAAACCATTCACGAGTACCAGAGCGAGGAGGTACTCGATAGTACTTGGTAAAAATTAGAAAACTGAGCCAAGTAAAAGTCGCCAATCCCGAAAGTAGTGCGTACATCGAAAATGGAAAATCACTCGAAAAAATAAAACCAACTCTCACAAAATATGCCAATAGACAGGATCCATAAATCCCTATCGTATCCACCAATATTTGAATCGCTCTCAAGCGAACCCAGTATTTTAACATTTGTACATAAAAAATAAGTTTTTAATCATACTTTTGTTTTTGTTATTTAATACTTGATAACTATATACTTAATATTTTTTTACTTTCGTTTTTTCCATTGATAATGAGAACTATAATTTTTTTGTGAGTTAGTCCTTAGTTGTGAAGAATATCCTCTACTTCTCATCCTCATAGCCGTTCTACGATTACTCTTCACAGAAGACGAACGCAATCCTATATGAGAATAATAATCCTTTTGTGTAGTCGTTCTTTTGATTCGGGGACTAATCCTATTCCTCATCGGTTTCAACCGCCTAGCTCGAGAGACATATGTTAGTTTGGGTCTTCTATTTCTCAGTATTTCACTTTTATATTCGCGAGTTTTGCGATATTTGTCTCTCTTTTCCAACTCACACTTACGTACATGATTCATTCGATATCGTGACCGCCAATCATTACAATCACGATCTACGGTAATCACCTTTGCCGGATGAGATAAAGCGTGTAGGTTTTTATTAAGGGCATATGTCATGCTCCCCGTAAACAACGACAATAAAAACAGACCGAATACTATATTTTTTTTCATGTTAATTTATTACATCCAGAATATACTCAGACTTTCTATTCGTGTCAAATTGCATTGGTTAGTAATACTCCAATCCCGTACCATGAAAACAATAAGTAAATGCTGTAAATTGGCTCTATAAAAAAGATAAGCTAAAATGATAGATCTT
>CAZQFO010000180.1:0-3629 GCA_964592695.1 uncultured Candidatus Peribacteria bacterium | reverse complement strand
AAAGAACATTACCCTAAAAGGGAAGGCTTGAAATTCTAGAAATTTCAATCAACACTGCAAAAACTAGCAGCTACTCGCTGTCGTTTTTTTTCTCACTTCTCAGGTTCCAATAGTCTCGTAGAGCTATTGAACCACAACTTATAAGATGTATACAAAAATTACCCTAATGGGAACAGTTTGAAATCCCGAGAATTTCAGAAATTCGGAATTATTGAATTCCAGAAATACTGAAAATAGCATTAAAATTCCGATACTCAAATCATCGGATAATTTGAGACTCACAAATCATCTTACAGTCTTCAATAGTTTTGAATGGAGGATCTCCACACCCCCAAGAAACTTTTTCACATTTCGCATTCTTTTTATTAAATTCCGCACCAAAAAAAATCCCTTCGCACCGATCTGATGGATTTTGTTGCATATTACAACAAGGACCAGAAACATATTAAACAGGATTTAGGTAAATATAAATGATAACTATCACAGCAAAAATAACGCCCAATAAACCAAGACTCTTCAAAATCTTATTTTTAAGAAGAAATCCCACTAATAAAATTATCAAGAATATGATTACCAAAGAAAATGCTATGATCATACAAAAGAAGATAATAAAATTTATTCTTCCTCGTTTCTATAGAAACTTTCTTAACAAATCAAATATTTCCAAATCTAAAAAGCGAAGCCATAAGACTTCGCTTTTTTTATATGAATGTTTTTTTTGATTAAAAACTTCCAGGAGTTGCAATAGTTTGAACCTTTGTAGCAACTACTGGTGTTGGTGGAAGTACTGGAATTGGTGGTTCTTCAGGAGTGGGTATCGGCTGGTGTTTTGTTGGTGCAGATGGTTCTCCTCCGCCACCTCGTCCTCCAATAGATATCGTAATTGGAATAGAGTAAGCGTGTTCATAAAATGAAGATTCAGGATAATCCAGAGCTACTCCTTTGGCATATTGTACTGGCCGCATTGTTGTTTTTACTTTTTCTGTCCATCTTTTTAATGCTCCACCATTTAATCTTATAAGTTTTTTTAGAGCTGATGTTGGTTGATACTTTCTTTCCTGGAAATAAATTTTCATGGCACTCTTTAATGATGTGTCATTGACTGAAAATACGCTGTTGAGTTCATCAAAATCACTAAATTCACCCAATACAAATTCTAATGCCGCTTCATAATGTTTTTCTTTTCCTGTAATTTTAGCAATTTTAAGTAGTCGAGCTTCATTTTTAGCATACACACTAAACACCTCACTCATACGATCGAGTTCTCGCATAGCAGTAAACCGTCCTCTTCCTGCTTTTGATAAGAGCATTATTTCTGATTCATGACCTTTTGCTATTCGAAAGAGTTGTTGTGCTTGTTTTTTGTATTTTGGTTTTCCACTCTCATAATATTGAGCATTCTTTGGAGTTATTCCATTGGCATCAACTGTTGCTACAATAGTTTCATGCCAGATAGTTTGTCCATCAGATGTTTCTGTAGCATACTTTTTTATGAGTTCGAATTCACATTTTTGAGTTGTGGATCCTTTTTTAGAAGATTTTCTAGGACGTGTAATTTTTTTAGCATGAATTTCCTCATAATTTACTATTCCTGTTTGTGCTGGAGGTCTTACGCCACTGTGTCCCATGTATATTGGTTTACTGGCTAATACATTATATTTTTTCCCATTTGCTACTCTTTGTTCAGAAGTTTGTGTGATTAAGTTTCCGTTTATATCTATGTTATAATCATCTGCCATTTCATCTCTTAGCATACATACTATATCATTTAGTGCATTGGCTTTTTCTACATCACTAATATTTGAATCCAAAAGCTTATTTAATTTCGCATTAAGTTTCTGATACTTTTTATTATCTACGAAAACTGATTCAAAAAATCCAAATGAATCATCTTGGAGTAGGTCTGTTTTTTTCAGAGTAACTTTTCCTCGTGGTCCTGACTGCATATCGATTTGGCATCCTAGGAATCCTAGTACATCTACGAGCGTTTGTTGTAATTCTTGTATTTTTGCTTTTTCGGCATTTGTTAAATTTGCTTCCGGTGTGTGAAGTGATTTCTTTACAATCTCCAGAGCTTCTGCATACAGTCTATTTAGACGATCAACTGATTTTTTCAGCAGTTCGGTATAGATCACAGATTCATTGTTATCGGCTTTTCTTAGCACCTCGTTTACATTTAATCCAGGCACTAACCTTCCCCAAGGAAGTGCAACCCTAGCTAGTGGGATGCTGAGATTTCCCATGGCTCCAGACAGTGCTACCATAAACAAGTCTGCAGCTAGTGCATGACCAGCTTCTGTCTCCAGGTATTTTCCATCAATTCTCTTCAAATCATTTGCTAATTTCGGTGTTTTTAATTTTGCGATAGTGGCTGCTTTTATTTGATTTAACTCAGCAGGGGTTACGCCTTTTGCTTCTAATCTTTTTACCAATGGACTTCCTCCATGAAAACTATTTCTAGCAACTTCCATCATCGCTCCCAAAACACCACCTTTTATTGGAAGCGCTAATTCTTCTTGGATTGTTTTGAGTACTCCCAAATAAATCTGACCAAAAGCTACTTCCGCCTCAATCACTTCAGAAGCATTTTTAGCAAGCCGCAGAGTTCTTTTTTCTGTATTTGTTCTTATTTCCGGATCTTTTTTTAGAATTGTTGCCAACTTATTAACTAATTTTTTATTTGGTTTATAATTTGATGGTGGCATTGATCCTTTTTTTACTGATTGTGGATTTGGTTTATTTTTTGTTGGTGTTACTGTAGTTGTTGCATTCTTTGGTCGTCTGCTTAAGTCAACTCTTGTTGGTTTCGTTTGAGTTTTGTTGACGGTCTTGCGTTTAGCAGGGTCTGCAGGAAGATCCTTTTTTGGTATTTCGGGTATTCCTCTTTTACTTTTTTTAGTACTTGTTCCTGGCGAATTATACCTATCATTCAATTCCCTCAATAGTCGAGTAATAGTTTCTGGTCCAGGTTTGCTATCGACATATCTTAAATTTTTATCAGTTTGAAACGCTCTTATCCCAAGTCTGGTATTACTATTAGGGTCTTTATGTCCAATCATACCATCTATGGCCCCTACAATACGTCCATAATCTAAAAAATGAAGTGCTGCCTGAATAGCAAGCACGTATTTTGCATTATTCTCATTTTCGCTCCACCTATTGTCTTTCATCTCATGAAGCAATTCTTTCGTTTTATCAATCGATATTTTTCCGTTATCTATTTCTTCTCTTATATCATTTAATTGTGTTTTCATCCATTCTCTTGTTTCTTTTTTACTCGCGAGCTGAATTCTTTGTGTTGGAATTTCTTTAAAAATCCATTTCGAATTATTTTCATTCCATTCTGAAGCCGAATACATTAGATTTTTCATTTTTTTTTATTCATTAAAATGATATCCGATCATTATAGCATGTTTTATTCCTCAAATCAAGCCGATTTAAATGAGTAATTACTCCAATGGGGGAATTCCATTTATACTGTGCCAGGTGGTTATGTAGAAACCAAAAAGCGTGATCACTCACTGGGGGAATTCTCAAAGTAATGGCTTTTGTGAAAAAAAGAACCGACATCGCTACAGTTATTTCAAAAAGAAAGGATATGAAAATCAGATATGGCAGAGAGAAAATTG
>CAZQFO010000179.1:0-3634 GCA_964592695.1 uncultured Candidatus Peribacteria bacterium | reverse complement strand
TGTCTTATACATCGCTTCTCTTCTTCTATGCACAAAATGTATTGTACCCCCTACCCGTTTAAACCTCTAAAATCTTTAATGCAGCAAATCAAAAACCTTTGGAACAGCCTCAGTCAGCCTATCCCACCGCTTTAAATCCCGAATAACCGAGTTCTACCGGTGTACGTTGTGGGCTGCCATCGTCAGAAATAATTCCAATTTTCGTATTCCCGCTAAGGCGGGACTCCTTCAATATTCCATTACTTCTTCCTCTCAAAATCAAATCTAATCGCATTTGATTTTAGATTATTACGTGTTTGCTGATACAATTTTCAAGAATGGCCGAATTAAAAACGCAAAAAAACAACGCTAGTGTTTCTGACTTCATTAATTCTGTGGAGGATCCTCGGAAGCAAGAAGACAGCCGTCTTTTGAGGCGCCTATTTGAAAAAATCACAAAAGAAAAAGCCACGATGTGGGGCGACTCGATCATCGGTTTTGGATCCTACCATTACAAATCCGATCGCAGCACACAGGAAGGGGATTGGCCACTCACTGGATTTTCTCCTAGAAAAGCTAATATAACGATTTATATCATGCCTGGACCAAATAATTATCCCCAGCTATTAACAAAACTCGGAAAACACAAAACCAGTAAAGGGTCATGTCTGTATATAAAAAAATTAGAGGACATAGATGCATCCATTTTGGAGGAGTTGGTTCTTGTTTCTGTGAAAGATATGCGTGATCGGTATAATTGATCCTCCCAGAGATTGAACCCATTTTTGACAGAGGAAAAGGGACGCAGCAGAAATTTGTGTATTCATTTTCTCAATTTCACCTAACGAATTCGAAAAAACAAGGATTCTTGTTAATCTTTTATAATAAAGTAAAAAATGAGGTTTTTGGAATGTGTAATTCTCAAATTCACCTAACGAAATATTGTGCTTCTCAAAAACTATGACATTCCTTTTCAGCAAACTTCGTGTGGGAAGATTTTCTTTGAGAAAGATTTGAAGGCTTTTATGGCGTCGGAGAAGAGGATGGAGAAAATGAAGCATGGGAGAGCAGCTTCTTAATCGGACTCAAACTTTACTTGGTCAAGCGAGTAGTGGAACAAATTAACAATTCTTTTTACTCCATCAAAATTATTAACAAAACCTCGTAATAAATGGTCATTGGAAAAATTTAAGTCGGAACAAAGGTTAGGATAAATACTATATTGGTCACGTTCCGCTCGTTGTACTCCATTTACAATGAAGTATTGAAGACTTGGACGAGAAAAATAATCAGCTTCCTCAGAATTCGAATAATCTTCAAATTGTTGTGCTAAACTTAACAACATTTTTTTCAAAGCTTTTGCGTCTTTTTGTGAGTTAACTTCAGCTAATTTTGCAACTATACCACTGAGTCCAACATAATTTTCTCCGTCTGAAAATTCTGCTTCCTCTTCGTCTAATTCGTCAAAATATCTATATACCTCCCAACCATTGTCCTGATTTATAGTAAAGATGTATCGAGAATTCTGGTCAGTAATGCAAACTCCAACGTTTCCGTCCCTCTCTACTAGAAACATGGCATTATCCATGTCGTTAAAATCGCATGGGGACTTTTCTGTAAATCCTTTTTCTCTTAAAAGAGTCACGGCTTCAGTCATTCGACTACTAATCCCTTTTGTCATTTCTTTTATTTTTCTTTTTAAGACTGCCTTCGCTTGTTTTTCAGATAATTCGTTTGCCAGATTTCTTTCTAGGTCTCTTGAATCAATAGCGTCATTGACTGCTTCAACCATTTCCCTTTTTTTTCGTTCAAAAGGAGGTTCTTTTAAATCTTCGATATACCCCTCATTTATTACACGAATAGCTTCAACTAATTCTTTTTCTTGTGTTCCATTTGAAAATCTTCTTGAAAGAATTGCACTCGCTTGTTTTTTTGCGGTTCCCAAGAATTCCGAAGAATGTTGTCTGTGCTCTTCTCGAAAATTTTCTGGCTTTGTATTTTTGAGAAGAAAAAGAATAGTAGCAAAATAGCTTATTTCAACGTCTTCTGGAATCTTAACTATTTTTGCATATTCACATATCGGGTAGAATGACTCTGATTTAAAATCATGCACGGGAATTTGTTTCCACACTTGAGACCTCTCAAGAATCTCTTCCGTTTCAGAATCATACACACAAGCAGGACTATCAGAAATACAGGCTTCAGATAGTTCTCCTTTATTCCATGTATACCCATTTCCATTTACAAAAAAGAGTTGGTTGAGGAATTCTTCTAAACTTTTGTAATAATCTGTTCCTCTTGTTTTGGTTTCCCAAGCAGATAGAAATTTACTAGGTTTTTTTCTGGCTCTTTCCACTTTTCTCAATGTAAGGCCTGTGCGTTCAAAAATTACTTCAGGAGAATAATCTCCTTCATCTTCCCTGTGACGAGCGAGTCCTTTCCTTTCCGCTTCAGACATATTTTGAACAAAATCAGATAATCTTGTTTGAGGAGGAGAAGAATCTTGTGCCATTTTTTTAAAAATTATAAAAAATTCTTCTACATGTTATTAATGAACATCAAAATGTCAAGTTTTTTTTATTTGTAAATATCAAAAAGTTTTAACACATTAAATCAAACACTTTCGGAACAGCCTCAGTCAGCTTATCCCACCGCTTCAAATCCCGAATAACTGAGTTCCACCGGTCTACGTTGTGGGCTGCCATCGTCAGAAGTAATTCCAATTTTCGTATCCTCGGATTACCGAGGCTACTTCAATGTTCCATTATTTCTTCCTCATCAAAATCAAATCTAATCTCATTTGATTTTGTAAACAGCAATAACTGAAAAACTAAAGTTTCTCATTCTCGTTTTCTTGTTTTGGTGAAGAATTACGGTATTCCGTTTCAGCAGACTTCGTGTGGGAAGATTTTCTTTGAAGAGGATTTGAGGGCTTTTATGTAGTCAGAGAAAAGGCTTGAGAAAATGAAGTATGGGAAATAGGTCTTGGAAATGAAATCTCATTATTAAATGGGTAGGTATTAACCTCATGCATATTTCAGCATTCTGATTCAAAGATTGAGAAATATGTTTTTTGAGTGGGATGAAAAAAATTCACTCTTGGAGTGTAAAAAGTGAGTCATTGTAAGCTAAAAACAAAAACATTGTAAAAAAGTATTTTTTCTTGACTTTTTCACATTCTTTAGTTGTAAATAATTTGTTTTAAATTTTTTCATGTCTAAAAATTCAATTAATCAGATTCGTCCCACCTCTACTTTTGAGAGCTTTAAGCCTCAAAATGAACAACAATTTCAAGTCTGTGAGAAAATGCAGGGATTAGTTGTAAAGATTACAAAAAGGATTGAAGTAGCTTCAGGTCAGCTTGAATTTGACCATGCAAGACTTGATTAATATTTCAGGAGACCCAGGATTAGGGAAAACACATTTGTTGGAAGCATTGTATCCTCCCAAAATTCCAATGTAAATCCTAAAAATCCAATTTCTTCATCCAGTGTTTATGCAGTTTCCCGCATTTCATGTGAAGGCGTTACACTGAAATTTTGGGAGGATACTTTCTTTCCTTGATCACAAATAAAAATCCTATTAAAGCTTGGTATCTTATTTTAGTATATCGGAATTTCAATCTTCTTCGTAAATCCTGTAAATGCAGCAGTAT
>CAZQFO010000178.1:0-3638 GCA_964592695.1 uncultured Candidatus Peribacteria bacterium | reverse complement strand
ATAAATCCGGAATTTGGAATTATATGAGACAACAATTAATTAGCCGAAAAGAAAATACTAAGGGCTTGAGAAAAAATAACCTTTCCAATTTCATCATAGCTTCACATCATCTAAATTTCTAAAAAAGTCTCAACATATCCCGATATCTTTCGATTTTTTATAAATCTATCTGATGCAAATCTATGCGAAAACTTATTTTTTCCCAAGCCCTTAGATTTAAAACTGCTATACCCCTACGCTAAAAATAAACATTAGTATAATGCCCCGAAGCTACGCTTGCTTTTATATTTCGCGTAAAATCATATTGAGCTTCGGGGCATTATATGCATAATCATAAAGTGCAGGGGTATAAATCAAGCACTTTTGCATACAATTGTTCTCATGATCCGAACAGACATGATACTGCTGGGGGCAAAAGACGCATGCGCGCTGTTAAATGTTTCTTACACACGCCTAGGCGTGCTTATCAAAAATTATGACATTCCTCATTACGTCACCTCTTCCGGAAAAATATTCCGCAAAGAAGACCTCGAAACCTTCCAAGCATCCCGAGCCGACAAGATGAAATTCAGCCGAAAGAAATAATTATTTCTCATGGCGTGTTTCAAAAAAAAATTGCCTTTTTATAAAAAATAATATAAGAAAAAAATATGACTGTAATAGACAACGTCACTATTGCTGACCTCCCCGAAGCCGTACAGCACTTGGGGCTTCCTCATACGGCTCATGTCCGCGTAGTTATCGAAACCATACCGGAAAAAAACGAACCCAACAAATGGGAAAAACTACAGAAAAGAATCCACGAATACAGTCCGCTAAGAGGACTCAGTGGAGAAATTATCAAACGTTCTCGCGAATTCCGCGATGATTTTGAATTTAAACACGATTCCAAATGATATGGCTTCTGGATACCAGTATTATTTCGATTATCTATGATCAGGATCATCCCTTTCATGAGCCGGTTTTTAGTCGATTAAAATTGCTCGACAAAGGAGACGTAGATCCTGTCTATTTTTGAAATCAAATACAGTATTGAATGTTGTAAAAACCCCGACAGGCGGGAGCTTATTGAAAGCGGTCTCGATTTTGTATTGGCAGACTTTGACTATCTCAATTTGCAACCAGAAGATGCCGATCATTTTGCACGCCTCAAAGCAGATATAAAAAAGAAATATCGGATCAGCCGGGAAAATATGAAAAAATTCAACATCGACCTCATGCTCGCTAGCTCCGCCATATCAAATGAAGCCACCTTTGTCAGCATAGACAAAGCGTTGCTAGAAAAGATCGAAGCCGTAGACAGTCACTTTGCTTTTGAAAATTGGGGACAGTAGTCCCTTACACAAAATCAAACAAACCAAAAAAAGGCCAGAACTAAAAATTCCAATTGCCCTTAATTGTGCAATAATCTTTGCTTCATCCAAATCAGTTTTATTACTCTTTGCCATTATTTTTTGTGCAAGTTTCTTTATATGATCTATATTGTCAGCTCTTGATTCATCTTCTAATTTCTTGATTTTTTCTGGTGTTATACCAGCCTCCTTAAGTTTAGTTGCCAATGTAGTGCCCGTATCATCCTTAGTGATTTCATTCAACTTATTAATAACAATATCAAATTTTTGATCACCAACTCTAACTGAGTTGTCAGTATTATTTTGATTAGTTGTGTTCCCACTATTCCCCGTTCCGTTCTGATTATTCTGAGTCGCATTTGGAGCAGCAGACCGTTGATTATTATAATCTGCATAGTGCGCTTGGTCTGGGGTGAAATTAAGCTCTCTTCCCAACACTTCTTGAATATTCCTTGCGTTGCCCCTGCTAATAGCCTCCTTAATTTTATTTACTGACTCATCACTTAAATTAGGATGTGAAGCCTTAATTTTATTAGCAATTTTATCAGCATGTGCTCTTAGTCCTTCTTTTCCAATAGTACGAGCGAGTCTTTCAAAATTTCTTCCAGTTTCTGTTCCATTTCCTGTCGGGCCGGCATTCCAATGAGCAACATCCCTATCGTTGTCTCTTGCTGGTCCTTCTCCCATTCTCCTATTTCGACTTCTATCGTCTATCGTTCGATTCATCGTAGGAACCGCAGTATCCAGTGTATTATAAGCATCCAAAAGAGTTCCATTAGGATTGTCTGGCAAGGGGACAGGGATAGCTTCCGCCCCGGTCTTAAGTGCTAGTTTGCCGAGTCCTTCTCCGCTTTCTTTAATTTTTCCAATAATAGACTGTCCTTCCGCGTCCTTGAGAGCCCACTCAAAAATCGCTTTCCAGAATACGACAACTGTGGCGAGTTTCCATAATAATCCGTAGATGCTGTCGCCGGCCATGGAGAAGTAACTCTCTTCCTCTCGGTATGTAGGATCCTAGGTGATGAGTGCTCCTCGAAAGGTTTCTCTCTTAAACCAAGAGAAAAACCAACCAGTAATCATCCCCTCGAAAACCTCTCTTGTTTTTAAGAGAGGTCACGAATATCGAATTAGACAGTAAAATCCAAGGTGCAGAGTGGGAGAGATACCTCTCCGCTCAATAATCTAATCACACCCACAAGCAACATCAATCACCTCCTGTTTATCAGTAGATTCCCATTCTCTGGATGGTCCGGTACAGTAATAACGCTTTCCATATGATTTATACTCATAATAACAAGTAATAGGTCTTCCATTATTTGAACAAAATCCCTCAAAGTCATATACATCAGACCGCACCCAAGAAGATTGAGGGGTTGTTTCGTTTTTTATGTAGCACTGTTCTCGGTAGATTATTTGAGGGGGGCGATTTCTATTTCTTTTTTCTCTCTCAAGACGATCAATCATTTCGTTTAACTTTCTCTTTGATTCATGAGTTTCTGACCCATCTTTCCATTCTCGGATATTACCAGCTAGATCATAATAATTCCCAGTCATTGCTTGTAAAACGCCACCTTGTACTTCAAATTTTCCACAAAAATACTGTTCTTTATTACGTTTTATATAAAAAGTGTCTTTAGCACATGGACTCACGACATGTCCTCTTGGTCCTCTCTGAATTTCTCCGTCAACGCAGTCTCCAATTGAACAGGTCCAATCTCTATATAATTTGTTTTCATTTGCTTCACTGTTGCCACAGCCTGCTAATACTAATAAACAGGCCAGTGGTGTATAACAGAGGGCTTTAACAAGACGCTTTTTTTTGTCTTCTGATGTAATCTCTCTTGCACTATAACATATTTCTTGGATTCGTTTTTTATTTTCGTCAACATCGCTGCTAGTCTCAATAGAAATCATTATAAAAAGATTATTATACAACCTTCTTAATTTATTCTTATTGTTCTGTCAAATTATAAATTATTCAATTTAAGAAATATTTTTAATTGTTCCTTTGTCATTGCTGTAATCTGTGCTTCAGTTTTATTTCCAAAATCAGCCTGATTTTTTAGCATTTTAGCCATTTTTCTCATGTCTTCTTCACTTTTTGCAAGTTCCCTTTTTATTTCGTTAGAGTTATCATCATTTGCATTTATTAATCTTTTGGCTTCATTTACAGAGTTAATTATTTCTGTCTGGTTCTGTCCATAATTAATTGTAACATTGTTTGTATTAGAATTATTTTGATTAGTTGTGTTCCCATTATTCCCACCCCCATCAGTTCTCGTCTGC
>CAZQFO010000177.1:0-3642 GCA_964592695.1 uncultured Candidatus Peribacteria bacterium | reverse complement strand
CTGTGAGCAAGGTGACAAGTCTTGGTGTGCCTCAATAAATTTGGAAGATCCGTTATAAAATGGCGAAGAAGAAAACGAAGACGGAGGAGGCAAGGGATTTCCGTGCCTGTGGTTACACCACTATTGATGTTCTGGAGATTGGCGGAATTACGATCGAGTCTGTGGCTGATCTGGATACTCCAGAGGAGCCGATGATCTATGTGAAGTTTAATGATCTCAATGGCCCGCATGTGAGTGCGAGGTTTGCTACGGATCCTTTCTCTTTAATCCAGATTGCGAAGCGGTTTGCAGAGGTGGCAGATAAGTCGAAAAAGGAGCAGAAGAAATATTGGGATGAAAAGGAAAAAGCGGCTACCCGGTGAGGGGGAGCCGCTTTTCGTTCTGCGGTGAAAGGTGATCACAGATGGACAACCATCACACTGTTCCGCTGATTACTCGTGCGGTTGTCCTGTCTGAATTTCAGCCATTCTCGCCGGCCAGCTCCATGTTGATGATGATGTTTTTGACCGCGATCGGTTGGGAGGAAACGTGGATGACCTGTCCGCCGGTGAAATAATGTTCGTGGCGAAAGCCCCGCGTGTCCCACCAGTAGATATAGGGGGCGGAAGAGCCATATGTTCCATCATCCTGGAGAACTTCCGGGGTGTGGTATTTGGATCCGCCGATATTCACCGGAATACTGTCTGGGTAATCCCCACCGGAAGAAACGTGGTAGGGGGTCAACCGTTTTCCGGAACTGGTCACTTTCCCCTTGACGGTGGAATAGATCAGCACTTGGCCGCTCATGGGAGAAATGACGTAGAGATGCTTGATGGCCCCAGGGGTGTTGTCTTCCTTGAGACGCTGCATCACGTTCCGTTGTTCAATGGTGTAACCATCCGCTCCGGTACGAACCTGAACCGCTGCCTTTTTTACGCCAGAGGTGGCTTTGGGGGGAGATGACTCATTGCATCCACCAAGTATCAATGCGAGGGGAAAAATGAGTACCATCAGAAATTTGAGTGAACCTTTGGGTTTCATGTGCTGTCTCCTGTTCAGTTGGATTGATAGGGGGCGAATTGACGACTCAGAAGATCACTGGCTCCGGCGGGAAGGTCTCCCTGAAACGGTTTCCAGTTGAATTTGCTGATCTGGGCGTTCCACTCGGCGGCCAGACCGTTGTAGCTGGCGGTAACGCCGGCGACTTCTGTCTGCCACTGACTGAATTGCTCCTTTTCGGTGCGATCCCAGTCCTTACGCTTGGTTCCTTCGTAGTCTGCCTTCATGCTGTCCAGACGACCTTGATAGACCTTGATGTCGGCCTGTTTCTTGTCGAGCTGGGCGGCGGCATCCTTGAACCACTCGTATTTTTGGAGCATGGCTTGGGGGCCAAACTCCTGTTGGGCGACTTTGGCGGCTTCGCCAAACCAGCCGAACACGTAACCAACACCGCTGATCCCCGCTCCCAAAACCATAAGGATGTGAACGACCTTGTAGATTTGACCAGCGGTAAAGCCGGCTTCTCCCGTTACTTCTCGAACATCACTTCTGTACTGCTTGTTCATGGCATTATGCCTCCTAAAAAGGGTGGATTGATTTCTATTTGAAAAGGATCCGATTGCTCGGATCACAAAACTAAAGACAAAAACATCTTCAATTTCGTAATCCGAGTTTTTTTTAGCAGACAGGACATCTATGCTTAATAATTTGAGAACTTTTATTCCGATGTTTATTCTGAATACAAGCCACTACAATCATCGAGAACAGATCAATGTCTGCTAAAACCGAAATGTAAAAGAGCACAATACTTGCGATTTTTCCAAATTACACACAAAAAAGACTATTTATCAATGCTTTTTTAAAAAGTAAATACTGGCAAATAATTTTTTGTGTATCTTTTTGTTTCTATTACTACGCTAGTGTCAATTTTACGCTTTCTCCCCGACTAAAAATCTCCCGCTTAAAATGACCGAAATGCAGAACTGTCTTATCTGTCTCCATCCGTACATGATCCACCACAAAAAGCCCCTCTGCAAACACAATCTCCCCTCGATCAGAAGGTCTTTTTCCAGAAGCTGGGCGAAAAATAGTCCGATCCAAAACCACTGCAATACCATCATTCGTTTCACGAACCTCTAAAAAATCCGCTTCTGACTCGGTTTTTCGCTCGTTTTCTGAATAATCCAGTATCGTCATGGACTGGAAAGGTAGCAATACAATATGATAAAGCAAATAATCCAGTCAAAGAGTTCTAAAATAAGCCTCTGCTATAATGCTTTTGTGTTTCGGGTGTGGTTTGTGAAATGGGAGCATCCGTTTGCAGATAAATTCTGCTTTTTCGTTTTTTTCGATTAGGGCTTCTGCTTTTTCTCTGTTAGAGCCTTTATATTGCGCTCTTACATAGATTTTCATAATACAGATAGACATGAGATCACGAGTCATGGGAAGACTGTGTGCATAGGTAAAAAATTTCTTTTTTCCGTTAAATTTGAAGTGGATTTTAGTTTTCATGGGGTATAAAAAAAACAATCACTTGGAACTGCGCCTTTCATACGAAATAGTGCGTGAACATAGGTGAAAATTATTTTTTTCTCGTGATCGCTTTCGATAGAAAAGGTGTTAAATTTGAAGTTTTTATCTTTTAACTCTCGGTCTTGGGTTCTAAAATTTCTCTCAAGTTTTCTTAGTATTCTGTTTACCTCATTAGCATTAAGGGGTTTCTTTCCTTCTACCAATGCTTTAAAGAATTTAATATTTAATTAAATCACTTATATGTTTAATTTATTGAGGCCTCCAGCAAAAAGGTTTGAGAAACTGAGGATGAACTTCAAAAAACATATAAAGCTAAAGAGAAGGGAAAATACGAACCAAAAAAGAAGCCTCCAAAAACAAGTTAATGATCTACAAAAACAATTAGAGGCCATTGAGGATGCTATTTTTGAGAAAAGAATATCAAAGGAAAGAGGCGAAGCACGACACAAAAAAGTTGAAAATCAAATCAATAATCTTAATGAGGACATAACTAGAAACACCAGAGAAATTAATAAAGAGCTGAGAGAAACTACGATAAAATTTGTTCTAATTGGGGAGGTTTTGGGAGGGTTATATTCACAGTTTGATATTGCCACAAAAAAAATGTGCTACGAACTTTTTTTTAAATCCTTTGAAATCCAATTTGGGAGCCTCCTAGTAGAATTTACTCCCCTCGCAGAAAGCCTTTTTGACCCTCCGTCTAAAAAAGGCGACTACAACCCCCCAAAAGACCGCTCACAGAAAGGGTTAATGGATTTCAAAACTCGAAATTTTTACTTGGCTGGGCAAAGTACGCAGGGTTCGCAAGCTTTTTATGGAGGGAAAGGTTGAGCCGACCTTTTTCATTCCGGACTTCGTTTAGGTCTTCCCACAGCAATGCTTATATTTCTTATCGCTCCCACAAGGGCATTTTGCATTTCGACTTATCTTCATTCCCGCAAAAGGAAGCTGGGCAACTGGTTGAATTTTAGGTTTAGTCTTTGATTTCGCTTTGGCTTTGGCTGCTTTTTCGTAAATGATATCATCATCTGCTACCTCCGTTATCCTTATCAGAAAAGAAGGCGGTATTCTCCACTCCCCTCGATCTTCGGTTTGGATCGTGCAGGTTTTTTGGTTTATGCGAATAATTCG
>CAZQFO010000176.1:1705-3643 GCA_964592695.1 uncultured Candidatus Peribacteria bacterium | reverse complement strand
ATAGTATTGATTGCTTTATTGAGACCTTTGCTTGATTTTCATGAAGTCAATTACTGAACAGTTACTTATAGCATAGGCAGATCAACAATAAAAGTGGCTCCACCATCAGGAGTATCCTCCAAACGAATAGCTCCACCATGAAGTTCTACCAGTTTTTTGCAGATAGACAAACCAAGCCCAGTTCCACCAGATCCATCCTTAGTATGTTCTCCTTGCTTAAACGACACAAACACATTCTCCTTTTGGCAATCAGGAATCCCCATACCATGATCCCGAACCATTAGTGAAACCATTTGATCGACTTCAGAATCATTAACTCGAAGTAAAACTTCAACACCCCCCCTTCCTGCATACTTAATGGCATTGGAAATTAGGTTGCTGGAGATCTGTATCAGTTTTTCCTGATCTCCATGGAATAAAACCGGACGCAAAAAGGGTGCAAACTGTAATTTCTCGACCGGACTATCTTCTGCCATAGAGCGAAGCTCATCACAAACAGTTTGCACCAAAACATTGAGGTCTACTCTACTTCGATTCAATTCCCACATCCCGGCTTCCATTTTGGACAGATCCAAGACATTATTGATCAGTTCAAGTAAACGTCTTCCATTGCTCAAAATAGGATTAGTATACCGCATCACAATATCATCATCCCAATTGGTTCTTCGTCTCGTTCTCCTTTCCAAACCTTGTCCTCGACCTAGTATTACATTTAGGGGAGTTCTTAGTTCGTGAGACATATTTGCGATGAACTGACTTTTAGCTTTATTGGCTTTTTCTGCTACCACTCTAGCCAATTCAGCCTCTTGTAGCGCATCTCTCAGTTTTGCTCGTGCACGCTTTTCTTTAAGCACTGCCAGGAGGATAGAGATTGCCGTTTCCAAAAACTGGTTATCTTCTTTGAATCTATTTGCATCTGACTCTCTCTGCCCCAACTGAAGATTGTAAGTAGACCCTGTAGGAAACACTATCAACAATCGAAAATCATCCTTGATAATCGGAAGATGCCATTTCCCCGGTTCTCCTTTTACTTCAGATGGCATAAACAATGGATACACTGTTTCTACCACATTTGGTTCTAAAAAGTGTTGAACGGTCGAATATGAAGAACCATTTATCAAAATTTCAGATGGTATCGATTTTCCAAAAACTCCTTCTTCAGCAATTTTATGAAGGGTTTGTTCCTGAATAGAAAAGACACATCCTCCTCCACTAATTCTAAACCGAGAAGCCTGAGGAATAAGTTGCAAAAAAACAGTTAACACATCTTTTTCAGCAACCTGATCATCAAACCCCAATTGATTCAGCTGAAGTAGTATATCTTTTACAAAAGAAGCATTAGCTAGTGCTTCTACTACCGCATATTTCAGATCTTCCTCGTGTTGTTTTCTCACAATCGTCATAGCCAAGGCATTAGCTATAGCTTTAAGTAGACTTTCTTCTACAGGATTGCGTTTATGAGATGCTACCACATAGGTATTTAACACTCCTAGTAGCCGTTTTCCATGCATGATAGGAACACAATAGTGTCCATGATCTTCAATCCCAGGATGAGTGACATCATGGTCAGAATTCAAATTAGGCTCAAAGACTACTTCACGCTTCTGCGCCGCACGTCCACAGAGACAAAATCCCAAAGACACACGAGAGCAAATATTGAGAAGATGCTCATCAAGTCCTTTTTGAGATTCCATTACTAGTTCACTTGTATCCCCATCCATCAAAAAAATAGCTCCCTTCGAAAGGATCTCAAGATTTGGAGCTGACAAAATCAACGCTAAAGCTTTTTGCATAATTTTCTTGAGAGATAGTTGTTTAAGGGAAAGCTCCAACAGTTTATTGAGTATCAACTGAAATTGTCGGGCTTGCTCAACATCCGTTACATCCTGTACCACCCCCTCCATACGAATAGGATTGCCATTATCAAAAGTAACCCTT
>CAZQFO010000176.1:0-1695 GCA_964592695.1 uncultured Candidatus Peribacteria bacterium | reverse complement strand
CAACCTCACGTACATATCGTTCTTCTCCACTTGATAAAGCTATTCTATGAACAATGTCATATGGAGATCCTTTTAAGGCTTTTTGAATCGAGTCATTTAGGTTATCTCGATCTTCCGGATGAACTCGTTTCAAAAAAGATTCGTAAGTTTTTCCAAACCTATGAAAAGAATCTCCATAAATTCGGTAAACTTCATCTGACCACCACAACACTCCATTCTGAATATTCCAATCCCAGTTTCCAATATGAGCTATTGATTGTGCCTCTTGGAGTCGGATGTTGCTTAGAAAAAGTTCAGTAGTTTTTTTGTCCACTAACTCTTGTAAATGATCACGATGAGTTAGTAATTCCTGTTCCATTTGTTTTCGCTTACTGATGTCAACTATATTTACAACAAAAACCATATTCTCATCAATTTTAGCCTCCCCGACAGACAGTTCAACAGGAAACTCTGTACCATCTCTTCGAACAACTAAAACTTCGATGGCATTATCAACTATGTTATCTTCATTACTTTTCTGTACGTAACGAAAAAATGAACTACTATATTTCTCTCGCAAAGACCCTGAAATAAGTTCCTCAAGAAACATGCCAATCATCTGACCATTTTCGTAACCGAAAAGCCTTTCTACAGCTGGATTAACCATATTAATTTTTCCACTAGCATCCACAGAAATGATGCCATTCACCGAACTATCCAAGATAGTTCTAGTGATTTCTTCTTGAATAGCTAAACCGTTTGCAATTTCTTTTTGACGACGAACCAATGGGTTTACGACAAATTGAAATGCAATTTTAACAGACACAATAACCAAGATTAAACTCAGAGCAAGAGTAATAGCTCCTTTTCGAATAAATGGATTTTGAACATCTGCCAAATCACGCTTTATGACAACACCCCATTCGACACTACCACCTACCGGTTCATAAGCAGCAAGAACCATTTTTCCTCTGTAATCCAAAGCAAAGGTTGCTCCAGATTGTCCGATTAGAGCTCGCCGCATAGGTTCCGCACGACTTCCTTCACATGGTATTTTTTTCGTTTCGAAGTATAAATCGTGATGTCTATGCCTCAACAAAAAAACTATCATACCTCCCTCTTTTTTAGCTAAAACAAACTCCGTATTGCCCGGATGTTTCATTTTTGTATGGATATCCTTAAGCTGCTCTAATATTTCATCATCATCTTGCTCAGCACGAATCATTATCTCTATCACTCGGGATTCACGTTGCACCATTTCTATTAAGCGTTTTTTTTCTTCCATAATTGCCGTTTGATACATAAGGTAAGAATCAAGAATTGTGCTAAAAAGTGAAACAAAAACTGTAATACCAGCTAAATAGAAATGTTCTTTTCTCAGTTTTTTAAACATGGTTTTCAACCTCTCTCTCATAGTAATTATTCCAAGATTTTCATAAGCGACAAAAGCTGATTTGTCAGCCGAGGCGCCCAATGAAAATCGTATTGCTGCCGAAATGTAAAAGAACAGATTCACCAAGTACTTCACAAAAATAAAAACAAACAGAACCTCAAAACCTAAGTTCTAATTTTTATTTCTTTATTTCCGTAAACAACGTCTCAGTGAATACTAAATTATGCTACAAAATTAAATGTTGAAGTCAAAAATAACTCATTTTTAATGGGTAATTCCTTTTATCCTGTGCCAGGTGGTTATGTAGAAACCAAAAAGCGTGA
>CAZQFO010000175.1:0-3655 GCA_964592695.1 uncultured Candidatus Peribacteria bacterium | reverse complement strand
GTTTCCCGCATTTCATGTGAAGGCGTTACACTGAAATTTTGGGAGGATACTATTTAAGGATATCTTATTTTATTCCAAAACCACTAAAAATGATTATCCCCGTCTGCTGACACACTTAATTCTTTTCTTCCTATTAATATTTTTGCTTGCCAAGGTCTGTAATCTGATACGAGCCAGTCTCTTTTTACTTCTCCATTTTTTTCAATACGCCTCATCCACTTGGATTGAAACCCATCATGTCCATGAAAAACAGTATGAGTCCTTCCTGGAGCCAGAGTATCTGTGAGAATATACCGAGGCCTTGGAGCTTTTTTAAAGTTTGATATAAAAGGCCCCTCTAGTGCAACTTTTCGATCATCACTTGTCCCATAGAATGCAAAATATAAGTCATCTCCATCAATAAATGTTTGTATCAAAACGTCTCCCATTGAATCATTTATAAACCGAAAATCTAAAGACCCCAAATATATAGAAGCATCTAATCCAGGAGGCTGATAATAAGGAACAGCATATGAATGTCCCCGACGGGAAGTTAATGGGAAACCAGCTAAATAAGCCGCTCTAAAAGCAGTTGTTGATACCTGACAAGTTCCTCCTCCTAATTCCTTCGTCAGAGTGTTTCCAATGATTACTAATTCTCTTACAAATCCATCTCTTTCATCCACCCTTTTTAATACTTTATTAAAGGAAAATTCTTTCCACTTGGATATGATATGTCCATTAAATTTTCTAGAAGCTGCTCTTATATTTTGTCTTCGTGCGGCCGAAGATCCAGCAAAATTTGAATGTCCCACAGCAATAACCTCTTTTATACCTCTTGCTTCTAAATCTGGATGAACCACGACTTGTGAATACTGTTTACGGGCAGGCACTCTCACATACTTTTGTTTTTTTTCTAAAGCATCATTTATCAGATTTGCAAGCTGTATTTCATCCACTTCAAGTCCATTTTTTGGAGTTCCATCAAAAACAATTTGCCCAAATTTGTCAAATCGGATTTCTACGGTCTCATCTGAAACATTATTAAAGGCAAACGTATCCTCAAAAAATCGATGTAATCCCTGAGGAGAAATACGAGTTTCAAAATGAGTCTCAATTTCGTAGTAATCATTAACCACTTCCGGTAATGTTCCGACAAAATCAACTGGAAATTTTTGATCATTGATCACTAGATAATGCCGAGCAACTTTTTCTAAAAGAGTTGGTTGCGTTTCAAAGTTAAGGGTTACCATCCTATCATCTAAAATCAATGTGATATTCTCCTGAATATCAGTGGTAGCATTAGCTGAAAATGGGAGCAATAGTAAGATTAATATTCCGAATAATTTTTTTTGCATTTTTTTTGTTATCATTCATTGTAACACAAAAAGAAGGTAAATGGAAGCAAAAAACATGTGTAATCACCCTAATTACAGCTAAAATACTATTTTTTATCTAATTTTACTTCATTTTTTTGTTTATCTATGTTATAATGCATAGATATATTTCACATATGGCTGAAGAAAAAGAAAAAATCACACCTCCAACTACAGAGAAAATCGCTTCAGAAAGCGGTAAAACGGTCGAAGTTAGAAATGCAGAGAAAGTTGGTACAAAAGAACACAGTTTTATAGAAAACATTAAAAATAAATGGCAGGCTCATATAGATAAGAATAAAGCTAAGGGAAAGGCCAAAAAAGAAATGGCAGAAGATGATATCAAAAATATAGATGAGTTTATTCGAAACTTTGATCCGAAGCGTGATAAAAAGAAGCTCACAAAGGAGATTCGGGAAAAAATTATTGAGATGGAGAAGTTGTATCAAGAGGGAACGGTTTCCATCAAGGATATAGTGGCGCCTTCTTCAATGGGAATTTCTACTCATGATATAAGATTAAATAATCAATATGTGAGAAGTTTTTACACATACAGTTATCCGCGATACCTAGAAACCAACTGGCTAAATCAGATTATTAATTATGATGCATCTTTGGATATTTCGTTATTTGTCTATCCATCGGAATCATCAAATATGTTGAAAATCCTAAAAAAGAAGGTAGCAGAAATGCGTTCTACAATGCATATGAATCAAAAAAAGGGACTTGTAGAAAGTGTTTCACTGGAAACTTCATTAGAAGATGCTCAACGACTGAGAGTCGATTTACAGCGTGGGAAAGAACGCTTTTTTCAATTAGGGTTATACTTTACTATTTATGCTGATTCATTAGAACAACTGGATAAGATCACAAAGCAAATAGAAACTCTGCTAGGAGGGGCATTGATCATGACTCGATCAGCTGATTTCCGTCAAGAAAGAGCATTTGATTCAGCAATTCCCCAGTGTCAGGATGAACTAGGAGTGATCAAAAATATGAATACCAGCCCATTGTCTACTACATTTCCATTTGTATCCAATACACTGACTTCCAATCGGGGAGTTTTATACGGACTTAATCGACATAATAACTCATTGATAATTTTTGATCGGTTTGAACTAGAAAATGCAAATTCTGTAATATTTGCTAAATCCGGTTCCGGTAAATCGTATGCTGTAAAATTAGAAATACTACGTTCTATGATGATGGGAACAGATGTGATTGTGATTGACCCCGAGAATGAATACGAAGTCCTATCCAAAACGGTAGGAGGAACCTATACAAAAATATCTTTGACATCGGAACATCGGATCAACCCATTTGATTTACCAGCACCATTGGGAGATTCCGGAGACAAAACCGAATACTTACTCAAGGAAAATATTATAAATATGACAGGTCTGATGAATATAATGCTTGGAAAGCTTACTCCCGAGGAGGATGCACTTATGGACAAAGCACTTCGACAAACTTATGAGTTTAAAGGGATTACACCGGATATTGAAAATCCTCGCGAATACGAGATGCCAACAATGGTGGATCTTCAAAATATTTTAGCAAATATGGAAGGAGGAAAAGGGTTAGCTGTGAGATTAGAAAAATATACGAAAGGTACGTATTCAGGGATTTTTTCCGAACAAACAAATGTGGACCTGGGAACAGGATTAATTTGTTTTTGTATTCGCGATCTGGAGGATCAGTTGAGACCGATTGCGATGTACATATTATTAAACTTCATCTGGAACCGAGTGCGATCAGAATTGAAAAAAAGAATGTTAGTTATAGATGAGGCTTGGACATTGGTACAATATGAAGATTCCGGACGGTTTCTGCATAATCTGGCAAAACGAGCCAGAAAATACTATTTGGGTGTAACGACTATTACTCAGGATGTGGATGATTTTTTACGATCAAGCTGGGGAAAGCCCATCATCACAAACTCTTCACTGCAGTTGCTTTTGAAGCAAGCACCATCATCGATGGATATATTGTCAAAAACTTTTAATCTTACGAAAGCGGAAGAAATATTGTTATTAAATTCAGGAGTAGGACAAGGAGTATTTTTCGCAGGAAATCAGCATGTTGCGATTCAGGTTATCGCAAGTCATGGTGAGCATCAGATCATTACGACGAATCCGGAAGAATTGTTGGCTCAGCAGGAAATGGGGATGTAAGTATTGAGTGTTTAGAAATGAAAAAAATTACTGAATAATTTAAAATATTCTAATGTCAGAAACTGAAAAACAGTAATTACTCCAATCCCGTACCATGAAAACAACAAGTAAATGCTGTAAATTGGC
>CAZQFO010000174.1:0-3658 GCA_964592695.1 uncultured Candidatus Peribacteria bacterium | reverse complement strand
AGACATTCTCTTATACTCAACACTTCCCAGCACACGAAAAAAGGAATTACCCAATATTTTCACAATTCACCTTCAAAAAATACATAGAACAAAAAGACATCAAAATGTAGAGTAGGAAGGTGGCGCTCTAGCCTGATGGCCGAGTTTCCACCCCCCGCTCATCAAACCGTACGTGCGGTTCTCCCACATACGGCTTTCCGAGAATTCTTCATTCTCTAGCAAAACGTTCTCCCCATATTTTCCATCTTGTGTAATCCATATTTGTTATACAGTTCTCCATTTTCAAAAAGCTTCCAACAGATCCTCTTTTTGGATCGACACCTCCAACCTTGATATTTGAGAAGCTACTTACGGGTTCATTTCCATTACGGACTGTTATTTTGCTAACATCCCCTTGAGACATATTGTCAGGGTGCTTCGCACCAGAAGATTTCGCCTCTCGCACTACCCCTAGCTACCGGGCCCAGGGCTGTTCAATGCTAGGAAGTAATAATTCTAAAAGCCTCTTTTTCCGGCACCTCATCAGTCTTCGCTCTATGAGCTTCGACCGACAGGCGAGGTTGAGCGAGGTACGAGCGAAACCTCGGGAAAAGTGCCATTGATGCCGAAGATTACACTTGATTTGCAGTTCTTTCTTTTAGAGGCATCTATTGCACAAAGTTAGCGTTGAACAGCCCTGCTACCGGGCCTATACCGCTGACCCAGGTTGGACTTTCACCAACTAGATTTTCGCCATACTTGGCGCACAGGTAAGTTATTTTTTTCTAGCTCCCTAATTACTATCAACATTTTCCAACTCATCATCTATAGTCTCTAATAATTTATTTAGTGTACCTGGCTTTTGATCCACCTTAAGATTGATACGAATGGCTTCGTGTCTT
Source organism: uncultured Candidatus Peribacteria bacterium (assembly GCA_964592695.1). Lineage (GTDB taxonomy): Bacteria > Patescibacteriota > Gracilibacteria > UBA4473 > UBA4473 > CAZQFO01. The sequence continues at coordinate 2,777 of CAZQFO010000174.1, read as the reverse complement.
TGGATTACATCTCGAACATGTTTTTTCGCAGCAGCTTCGTTTGTAATTCGTTCAGGAATAATTTCTTCAAAAAGCAGGTCAGCATGATACCTCTGTGCTTCTCTTACTTGTTTTACAAATTCTACAAGAGGAGCTTCAAAATCAATCGCTTTAATTCTATCATGTTTTCTGATTGATAATGAATCCACCTGAAATCTTTTTTTTAATCCATTTCTCTCAAGATTTTTAACAAGCTCTGGAATATCTAAATCACTGTCAGTTTTTTTAGCAATTTTTATGATCCGATGTGACTGCCAGTCCAGTTTGGATCTTTTTCCGGTTTGGATGATAATATCAAAATGTCGGGAAAAATTTCGTAATCCTTCACTTGCTTCTTGAGCTTTATGTATTTCGCTAGACAAAAATCCTCCGGTCCCCTTAAATCTCGCCAGATCCGGTATTATCCTCAGATCAGAATACTGTGCCGCCAATCGTGATCTTATCTGATGTATGTGAAACATCACTTTCAAAAAAGCCTGATTGAGGATGGTTTCTCCCGATCTTTCACTTAAAGAAAAGGCAATATCCTCATCCGGAGGATAGGTTTCTTTCTTGAGCAATGTCAGATGAGGCAACAGCTTGCTCCAAAAAACAACATCCCCAATATAAAGATCGGGATTATCGGGGTGATATTCAGGATTGCGTTTGCTTTTTGGATGCACAAAAAGTCGATCATCCTGCGCTGCATCTACCCAGAGATGATACACTTTTTTTCCAAGTTCTTTATTTTTTTTATCAATGACATTTGCCAGACGTTGTACATCAATAATACGTAAACCTTCCCTTGGTTCAGAAGAAACTAAAATCACTTTCGGCTCTGATTCATGTCCTTGTGTTTCCTCAATTTCTGCAGAATAAAAGAATTTTTCGGCAATTTCTTCTTCTGAAATATTTTGAATATCCGAGATGTGTACTGATCGACGTTGTTTCTTTTCAATCGTCTGCACCATTGGAGAATACTCATATTGAGTATGATAAAGCCTCATATTAGGATATTTCTGCCACATGGCATTTTTGATCGCCAAGAAAGCTTTTTTTGCCCCTGATGTAACAAATCCCTCGTAATTATCACCAAAATTATCCAATATGAGTTTTTTGAAGTTTTTTACCAGAAACCAGAATTGTTCATTTGTTGGAACGTGATCTATACATTCGATTCCATCCTGTAGATATTTCTCTAGTTTTTCAGAGTCTTTTGGTTTTCCGCTTCTTAGGTCTATAGATACATTGTTTTCTGGAGATTCTATATTGGATATATTTTTTCTAACAAATCGAACCCATGACGCCAATCGTGGCTTTGTTTTTTTTCCTTTATCTTTAAATGCCTGAAGCATTCGAATCGTTCGGATAAAAAGTTCATATTGTATTTGAACTGGAAGAATAAGCTTCTCACTACCAATGGGAAGTTTTATGCTCCCTATGGATGATATCAATCCATCAAGCGTTTCATTGCCTCCTGCTGCATATATTTCCTTCAATTTATTTCGGATAAAGATCTGTCTTTGCCTGAAATTTGATATTTCAGAAATATCCCGACAAAAATCACGTGCTTTTTGTTGTTCTTGTAATTCATCTTGATGATCGTAATACTTGGTTAAAAAAAGTTGAAATGCTTTAAACATTGATTGTCCTTGTTTAGGAAAACTTGGTACTAATTCTGTTAACATTCGAGCATATTCTATAGCTTGCTCTCGTGTTTCTGGAAGTAAATCAGAAAAGAAAATAGTTTTATCAGTTGATTCGGATTGCATTATTATTTCTGTATCACAATCTCGTTAAAATGTCAACCACAAATGCAAAATTACGATCCCATAATAATTGACAAGCTAGAAAAGAAAAATAAACTAACAAGCAGTCTTATATAAAGATTATGGCAGTAGGTATTTTCAGCAAATTATCCCGTATTAGATTAATTTTTGATTCCATCAAAAAACGGGCAAAAAGAGAGACCTTAACAACCTGTCGAACGAAGTCTCAACATAACCTCAAGGGTCGGTTGCGGAGCGGTCAAACGCGGCAGACTGTAAATCTGTTGGCTTAGCCTTCGGGGGTTCGAATCCCTCCCGGCCCACCAAAATTTTACGGGAACAAAATTAGAATTAGGATTCTGGAAAAAAATAAAATCCCCAGGTTTGATAGGATTTTTGCTTCGTATTCGAGGAAGGAAAGTTGAGTCATATTGGTAATATGTCGAAACTTTGCTGACGACCTGTCCGCCGAAGCTTATTTCATACTGGACGTATAACGAAGGAGGAAGAAGACGAACAAAAAGACATCAAAATGAGTTGGTTATTTTTTTCTAGATCCCTTAAGAAATAAGAATAAGTTTAAGAATTAGAGAGAAGGAAACAGCACAAACAGCAAAATTTCGTATCCTCCCAAAATTTCAGTGTAACGCCTTCACATGAAATGCGGGAAACTGCATAAACACTGGATGAAGAAATTGGATTTTTAGGATTTACATTGGAATTTTGGGAGGATACAAAATTTCCTTAATTCTTGTTTCTACGTTTGATTTTGAAAAATTTTCGATCCACATAAAAACAGAAACTCAATATACAAAAGTACTAAAAGTATTAGCTAAAATGTGTGCGAACTTACAAAAAAAACACTCATATTGGGAGCTTATTTTATTACTATTCCCCAGAACATTACCCTAAAAGGGAAGGCTTGAAATTCTATGAATTTCAATCAACACTGCAAAAACTAGCAGCTACTCGCTGTCGTTTTTTTTCTCA
>CAZQFO010000173.1:0-3715 GCA_964592695.1 uncultured Candidatus Peribacteria bacterium | reverse complement strand
CCACAATATTCGTTCCATCAATGGGAGCTTCATTTCTCAGTAGTCGTAGATATGGTTTTAGTGATGGATGGCTCATTAATTCTCTATATATCGGAATATCAATATGATGAGAAATAAACACCATATGACTGTTATCTTGAGCAAACTTCTCTAGTATTCGTGAACCAACAACAGCGGCTTCATGGGCAAATTGATGTGTTTCTCCACCTCCAGTCGCTTTTCGTAATTCTTCAATAATTTCTTCCAAAACAAGAACTCGGAAATTAAGCGTGGAAAACAACATTTTCGTTCCCTCCATTCGTCCTTCATCGACGGTGTTATCAATAAAATAAGCAATTTTTACTCCATTTTTCTGCAAGACTTCGTTGATTGTGTCTCCAACCACCTTCAGATACTGAAATGATATAGTGTCCATAAAACCGATACTACTGACGATCCGATAAAATTTATCTGTATAATAAATTGAGAAGGAGCTTAAATCCGACTCTGAAAATTTAGACAAATGCCCCTTCGCAATACTCTCAATTTGTTTTAGATCATTTTCAATTTCTGATTCGGATCTGCCTCTCAAATAGGCAGTTATATCTTCAAAATGATCAATAATATCAAATAAGTCCCTGATATGCTCGATACTCATAGTATCGGATAGAGGGATTTGAACATCTTCTTCTTTAGGGGCGTTCTCAGCTGGCTCAACAGCTTTCACCCTCTTTTGAATACTTCCGGTCAATCTCCTTCCGATGCCTGAAAATTTACGCAAAAAATTGCTTCGTCTTGATCCTGTCGGAGTTTCTTTTTCTTGAGAAGTGTCAGGAGGTTTTTTATTCATGATAAATTTTTATATCAATATTTTTTACATCACATTGGAGCATTTGCTTGTTCGGCATAGAATTCAGATAGTTTTTTCTGCATAAAAACATTTCTGGCAGTAAGACTTTCTTGAGTTACAGCTTCTCCTTGTGTAGCATATAAATCTGCTGCATCTAACAATAACTCATCTAAAAATATCCCTCGTTCTTTCAATTCGACCTCAAGAGCCAGATCTTCTTCTCTATATTTTCCGTGATAACGAATTAAATCTTGAATAAAAACTGTTTGAGCATCTGTCAGTTTAAACCTTTCTCTGATTACATCCATTGAATTTTGAGCAGCAAATTCTTCATGCCCTCTCATTCTTCCAGAATTTTGATGAACAGTCATCTTTGCCATATCATGAAAACAAAGAGCCAATTCCACGAGCGTTCTACGACTGAGATCATCAATAGATCCCTCAAGATAAGTATGTACCCAATCTGGAATTCCTTCTAATTCTCTAAAAAAATGAATTGAATTGCGAGTATGGTCGTAAACATCCCACTTATGATATTTACCTTTCCCGAAACCCTTTTGGGCAAATATTTCTCTATATAGACTTTGTACTTCTGGGGAGTCATTTCCTTCAACAAATCTGGAAACTGAGTTAATAATCAGGCTTTCCCGATCTTGTCCTTCTTTAGCCTCTCTAATTCTTTTTTTATTTCTCCATATCCACATTCCTCCTCCAGCTTTTTCTTTGGTTTTTTTATACTCTCTTTCTTTTCCTATTAAGAAATTCAAATTCTCAAGTGTTACCTCTTGTTGCCATTGAGGATCAGAAAAGTCTCGGATTTGTTCCAAGCTTTCTTCATTTTCCTGTAACAGAGACATAAACTCTGATATCAGAGCATCTCTTTCTGCGTATTCGTCTAGCATAGGTTCTTGGTTCATGGTTTATTGTATTAAATAGTATTGAAAAATAAAATCAATCATTGGAGCATTGATTGATAAATTGGATTATTTTCTAGATATCTCAAGGCATCCCGATTAACAACTTCTGTTAGATCAGAAACAATACTTCGTGCTGTTCTTTGAACTCCCTGTAAATTAGGGGATGAGTGCTGAATCTGTGTAGATATTTCATTAAGTTGTCTCATTATTGCCTCACTCTGTACATCTCCGATAATAGCTCGATTTTTCCGTACAAAATCCTGAAGCCCTTCTGTTTGCGAAACAAAATCCTTTGGTTTCAATCGTTTTAAACGAGGTAAGTGATCTGCTATTAATCTCATGCTCTCCACTTTTGAGGCTAATTCACTTGTCGGAGAATTGAATAATTTTGCTAAATCAGCAGAGCCATCAATATCTCCAGAAACCTTCAGGTAATTATAAAGTCTTTTGGCTGATTTCATATGGTTTCCATCAGTAGCATATTTTTTCACGTCTTTTTTGAGAAAATCCATATAGCTTTTGGCAACTTCTGGTTTTCGTAATAATTCAGTAAGGCCATGTGAATCAGGATTCCCAAAATAAACTTCCTGAAAAGCTGATTCATCTAATCGATTGGTAAACATTGTTTCTCCCGAAGAATTCCTAACAGTAAGGTTTAACACATTTGTTACCTCCTTCATTTCCCCATCATGTCTTCCAATATAATCGAATTTAACCATTCCAGGATTTTCTGCAGCCTCGGAAAGACTTATCATTCTACGTTCTCCAGTGGTTGGATTTATCACAACTTTTTGTCCATTTGATATTTCTTCTCTTGTCCACTTCAAAGCTATAGGTTGTCCTTTCTCTTTCAAAAAAGGATGTAGACCACACTTCATTTCTAAAAATTCTAAATTTGGAGACTGAGATGTGCATTTTACAGTGTCTTGCAGTAGTCCTTCTAACCATTTACCCGCCTCAGCAAGACTTTCTGATTGGACAACAAAGTGTTCAGCAAAATCTAAATCTCCAGGGTATGGATTTATTCGTCTTTGGGCAAAGCTTCCACTAGCGACTACCACGGATCTATGTCCACCACCTTCGGGAGCATGAACACCCATCAGTGATTTATTAGCACTTTCCATTCCGATTTGAAGTTCTTTTGCCAAAGGTGATAACCTTCCAAGATCTTCATGGGCATCAAATACTGAATAAGCTGATCCATACAGTTTTTCCCCATTCGGAAGAGGCAATGCATATATTCCTTTTTGTGCATCAATAATTTCTGCTTTAGGGTGTAATTTTAGTACTTCTCCCCAAAGTAATTTTTCTTTTCTAATAGAAAGTTGCTCATAAACAGAACGTGCATTTTCACGGGATGTTCCATGTAGCTCTTGAAACTCCTGATCCGTTAATTTTGTATTAGCAATATCCTCACCTAATTCATCGACTTCTTTATGAATTTTTTGTAATTCTGGCTGAGCTGGCTTAGTTTTTCCACGAATTGGATCAAGCCCATCCAAATTCCCAACAGCCCCTCTTTGATCAGCCAAAATTCTTGGCATTTGAGGTAATCCGACCTCTTTCAGCGTCTTCAAACTCGCCCCTGTTCCCAAAGCTCCCATCAGAATCATCGCCCCATTTAGAGCTATCCCTCCATTGTTTCCATCCTGAACCGCCTCATCCATTCCTTTTGCTCCTTCTCCAACACCATAAGTCGTGGCCGCTAAATCTGCAGTGGCAATCCCTCGTACGATCCTCTGTCCTTTTGCACTTAAATTAGCAACCGCACTTGCTCCCCCAGAAAGTCCCATAGCCAAAATAGAAATTGTATTGATGGCATCTGCAGTCAGAGCTTTCGCAGTAAACCCATCCTTTGCAATATTCACTCCCGGAAGCATTCGTTCGATCATATCCTGTCCTATTTCTGCATACATCGGATTTTAGATGCGTTTTTGGCTAACTGATGCATAAAATTGTATTTTTTTGT
>CAZQFO010000172.1:0-3771 GCA_964592695.1 uncultured Candidatus Peribacteria bacterium | reverse complement strand
TCGGAAAATACCTAAAATACGAAGTAACTCCAGTCGCAGCGACTGGACTGACACCAGGAACCGCAGTGAGCAGTAGCTACAGTGCCGCAATTGCATCCGCAAACGAAGCCCCAACCGCCTCAGACGTAGTGATAACAGAGTCTGATACGAGCGGAGCCAGCATCGCCGGAACCTACACCTATGCAGACGTAGATACCGACGCAGAAAGCGGGACAACATACCAATGGTACAGCTCATTGACAGAAGCCGGAACCGTAGGAGGCGGAGAATACACAACCGCCGGAGCAAGCGGAACAACCGGAGATGGCGGCACAATACCAGCGTTCACCTTTAGTGGAGGAAACGATGACCGATGGTACAAAGTCGGAATAACGCCCGAAGCAGCAACTGGAGACACCCCAGGAACAGAAGTAATCTCAACCGCAGCCGTAGGACCGACATTTGCCGCACAAGTAGCCCCATCAACACCCTACCCAGAAGGAAGTGTAACCGCACACGCCCGAGTAACCATCCACGACACAAACACAGAATACAACACAGCAAACACCGTGACATTCTACCTCTGCGAAACAGGAGAAACATTCCCTACCTGTGCCCTAACACAAACCGGAAGCAACGGAGACTACGGATCCACAACAACCGATATCACCGGAACCGTAAACTACGCAGCAACCTTTAATAGCGTACCAGGAGCAACCTACCACATGGGGGTAGAAGTAAAAGACTCAGCCGGAAACATACAAGCAAGCGCAACCCACGCCGATTTTCCCGTAGAGAGTCCAGCCGTAGATCCCGAAGTAGTAATAACAGCCGTAACAACCCCAACCGCAACCACAACACAAACCATATCCGGAGTAATAAATAACGAAAACCAAAACACCCTAGATACCGGAAGCGTAGAACTCACCGTAAACGGAGGCGGAGCCATATCCCCAGACGTACTAAGCTGGGACGGAATAGGACTCAAATGGGACTTCGCGTTTAACGACGTATCGCTATCAGAAGGCACCAACACCATCCAAGTAGACGCCACAGATAAATCAGGAAACGCCGATGCAGACGGAGACACAACCGCAATAGTACTAGACACCACAGACCCGACATCAGGAACATTATCCACTCTGGTAGACGGAAACCCACCAGCCGGAGGAACAAACGCCGGATGGAGTAGAAGCGGAGAAGTAGACCTGAGTTGGAGTGGAGCCACAGACGGAAGCGGAACGGGAATCGACCACTACGAAGTATGGAGGAAATCCGACTCAGCAGGGCCGACCGGAATAACAGCAGATTACACAAAAGAATCAGCAGATTTGGCCCCAGGAGTAACCACCTGGGCAGATACCGGACGCCAAACCGACACGCTATACACCTACAAAGTAAAAGCCGTAGACGGAACCGGAAACGAGGTGTTTAGTAACGAAGAAAGCATAGAAATAGACACAGAGAACCCAGGAGCAACGACCACCACCCCAACCGATACAGAAGTCTTAAGCACCGACACAATCAATGTATCCACCGACTATGCAAACACAAACCTAGTAACCTGTGTAGCCAAACTAGACGGAGGAGCTGGACAAGACATGTCAGGAGATGGAGCCGTAAGTGGAACCGCAACATATACCTTTACATCAGTAGCTGACGGATCACATACCATAGTGGTAGACTGTACCGATGAATCAAATAACACCGGAACGGATACGACATCAGATGTAAAAGTAGATACAACAGCACCAACAGGAACGATGGCAATCAACAACGGAGGCGGAACAACAAACTCTGACTCAGTAGTATTGAACCAAAGTTATAGTGACGCGACCACAAGTGCTGCAGAATGCCGATACAGAAACGATAATAACTCATTTTCTGGAGAGACATGGGAATCTTGCCAAGCCTCAAAAGCCTGGACACTATCAGGAGGATACGCAACAAAGACCGTATACGTACAAGTGAAGGACGAAGCCGGAAACGTGTACGAAACAAGCGACACAATAGAATACACCGAACAAGCAGCCCCCGTAGCAAACGCAGTGATAGCCTACGGAATGCCACGAGAAGGATCGATACTGACAGCAGATTACGTACATACAGACGTAGAAGGAGATGCGGACGCAGGAGCGACATACCGCTGGATGAGATCAGATTCAACAAATCCATTGAATGGATATACAGAGATATCTGGAGAAACCGGAAACACATACACATTAGCAGCCGGAGACGTAACAAGATATATAAAAGTAGAAGTAACCCCCCACGCAACCACCGGAACTACAGACGGTGATCCAGTACTGTCAGCCCCAGTAGGACAAATAGTAGCCGCATCAAGTCATATTGATTATACAGGGAGCGGAGATCTGGACGGAAACCATGCAGACGTGACAATAAGTGGAGGATCGATGACATTTGCAGCAGGGTATACCTCAGTAGAACTAGACGAAGGATCAGTAATAGATATGTCAGCAGGAATAAATGCCAGCATAAGCGCTGCATCGACCGGAGGAGCAGATGCCGCATTAACAGCCCTGGGAGAGACGATAGGCGCAACAGTAGATGCAATAACGATAAACACCGGACTTGCAGCAGACGATTATTTGGTACTGACACAATCAAACCTGGAAGTAAAGATACCACATGGAACAACAGCATACTCATCAAACGATTGGGACGGAACCTTCACCGCCCCAGAACTAGTAACAGACGCAGTGACGCACGCAGGACACGTGATAAATACAGCCGTAAGTTTTGGAACAGCCGGACATTCGATCGTGTTTGATAAAGCGATCAGACTCATCGTGCCATCAGCAACAGAATCAGGATCACCATACTATAGTACAGACGGAACGAACTGGACGGAGATCACAGACGAATGTACAAATGATACTGGAACCGGAGTGGATCCATACGGAGAATGTTATATCAGGAGTGGAAGTACCTACGTAATCTGGACATTTCATGCCACAAACTTCGGAGACAGTTCCCCCTCAGCAGAAGCAAATGCAAACCTGACAGTGACAGTGAGCGAAGGAGTGCCAAGTATAGATATCATAGATGAGGCGGGAACAACGATAGCAGATGACTGGTCAATAGCAGCTCCGTTTATAAATATGTCTGCGATAACCACAAGTTTCTCACACCAGACTTCGACCGGTACCTTAGGAGTAGCAGGCCAGACCTTGTTTATCGAAAACCCGACAGCGGATCCAAACTGGACAGTAGCTATGGCCGCATCAGACCCGAATGATGTATGGCAGGGAGGTACATATACAATGGACTTCAACGACCCGACGCAGACAGTGTCAGCAGAAGGCCAACTGACAGTAAACCCAATAGAATCTGGGTTTGTAATAAACAACGTAGTACTACACCATACGACAGGAGAAATAGATGCAACGAATGCATCACCGACGGGCTTGTCAGGAGGATCTGAGGCATCGTTTGACCAGGGGAATACAGATAGTATAGATATAGTGACAGCAGATGGGACGGCCAATCCGTTTAGGACGTTTACGATGACAGGGATTGAGATGTCTCAATTGGTACCGGCAGGACAAGAAGATGATACGTACCAGATTAATTTGGTGTTGACGATTTCATAAGGAGAGAATGCGCAGGAAAGAACCTTAAAGAGAGAAGGTCAGGAGAAGCTCAGGGGGGAGAGAAGAGAGAAGAAATAGTAGAGAAAAAGAAATAGTGAGAAGGGGTGTGAAATCAATCAGAATCAGGCTCCATAGTCCGATAGACTCAATGTAAAAGAGTTGAAGGCTGTGGAGCCTT
>CAZQFO010000171.1:0-3798 GCA_964592695.1 uncultured Candidatus Peribacteria bacterium | reverse complement strand
TCTATGGGCTTACTTAAGACAAAGTGAATACATTCTTTAGCACGGCTGAAGCCTACATTTAGCCTTTGAGCTCTTTCTCCTGCCTTTCCTCCCTTTAGAGCTATGTCGCCCAAACTTTCTTCATCCCTCAATACTGGGAATATGTAATTCAATTGATCTTTCTCTTTAGTGGCAACGAGAGAATAAAAAATATAATCTCTTTCTTCTCCCTGACAGGTATCGAAAGTCATAATTTTTAGTTTGCATTTTCCAAATAACCAATCTTTTTCAGGAAGGTTATTTATTTTTTCCCATAGTAACGAAACTTGTTCTCTATGAGGAGTAATAATTCCTAGGCTTTGTTCAATTCCATCGTTTTTAAATTCTTTTAGTTTTTTTACTATAAAATCTACTTCTAACTCATTGGTATTTTTGCTTAAATCTAGTTTTCCATCATGTTCAATCAGATCAAATCGAATAACTTCATTAATAGATTTTCCACGAATCTTCATTGCTTGAAGATTGTTGTTATAGAAGTGTTTATCAGAATAAGAAATAATCTCGGGATAACATCTAAAGTGTTTTTTTAGAAGGCACTCGTAGTTTCGAATAAAGTGTGTGAATTTAAGGATTGAATTTTTAATATCGAAATTCTCTTTTACCTTATTTACCCAACCAAACTTGTCTTCAGAGTCTTTAAGTCTTTCTTCACAAAAAACGGACTTTACCTTACTTTTGTACTGCTGATTAGAAACATTACTTGCGTTATTTGATTTTACGTTTGAGAATTGTTTATCATCACCTAATATCACAACTTGCTTTCCCCTAATTAATGCAGGCAATGCTTGAGCAATACTAACCTGAGAAGCCTCATCTATTATGATCAGATCAAATAGATCTTTTTCCAAAGGGATAAACTCAGCGTAATCTCGAATCCCAGCTAAAATACAAGGAAATGCTTTTTTTAAATTCGTGAATAAATCTTTCGGGAACTTTTCTTTTTTTCGGATGATACCTTTAAGAGTTTCTGCTTCGTTCTTGTTTTTATCAATATATTCTATGATTCGTTGATCTACAAAGTGTGTCATTTCTGCAGTTACCAAATCTTCAGTTTCATGAATAGCCTGAGAATAAGTATCTACTGGTTGATTTTGAAAAACAGTTTCTAATTTGTTCTTTACATTTCGTAGTTTTAAAAAAGTTTTCAATTTTTCGTTTTTCAAAAACTCTTTAGCAACCTTGGAAGAAGTTTTTATTTTCTCATAATTTGAGGATTCTAAATAGCTTAGAACCTTTAAAACATTTTTTGTGTCGGTTTGGGAGTAAATAAAGGTAAAGAAGTCTAAGGCTTTACAGAGCAATAAAAGAGATTTTTCTGGTTCGAGAATATCAAAAAAGTGATACACATTTTTAAATTTTCTTGTTTCTTCTTTGATTTTATCTTTCTGGAAAAAATAACCAACTAAAGGCCATTTTAATTCTTCTAGAGACTCAACATATTGTTGTAATGCATCCAAAGCTTCATTGCTATTAGATTCTTCAAATTCAAACTTTTTAAGAAGATCTAAACTGAATGAATCATCAAGAAAGTTTTTTGCTTTTTCAATAACATGAAATAGTTCAATAAGGTCGGTAAGGACTTCTGTTTCGAAACAATCTGATTCTAGATAATCCTGCAATTTTTCAAATCCAGTCTGTTCTTCTTTCGATAGAGCATTTTCTGGTTTATTATTAGAAAAATAGAAGTTTATATCATCCATACAAATTCCTTCGTAGAAGTTAATATTGTCTCTAATGTTAGATTCCATGTCTGACATAATCAGATTCTTTGTTTTCCGGTAATCTTCTTTTTTATGATTGTATGCTCTGTAGTGATCCCTTATTTTCGAAATAGCTTGTCCACTCACTATTTGATAAAACTTATTGCCAGTCTTCCCTAATCGCAAAATGGGATTCTGAAAATCATCTTCGTGACGAACTTTATTTAATGTTTCTGAAATTTTGTCTTCTACAACATCTAGTGCTTCTTTCTTATCAGAAAGAACTAATACCGACTTTTCCTCCAAAAGAGCCTTGCAGATTATAGCTGTAATAGTATGACTCTTCCCTGTGCCAGGAGGTCCTTCAAGAATAAGATATTTACAATCTGATTTTTGGAGAGCTATTAAAACCTGCTTTTGTTCGTCATTTAGTGGGATTGGACTTTCAACAGTTAATTTCTCAGAAATTGTCTTTTCGTCCCATTCTTGGTGTGTTGATTCAATAAGAGATTTGGGATTATCTTCTACAAAACCATTTATTAAAAAAGAAAAGCCATTTAGCAATTCTTCATTGTCTAATATTTCTTCGTAATCATTTATAAGAGCCTCATCTGACTTATCAAATAAAAATACATAAGATTTATTTGATAGGGAGGTAAGTAGGTTTACTCCTTTCTGTAGGGTCGGATTTTTAATGTCAATGTTCCTATTTAATTCAAAGAAATTTTCTAGTTTTCGAATAATAGATTCTAATGTAACAGAAAAGTTCTCTTCATTACTTAAATAGAGAATGCGTTCGAACTTTCCAGCCAGATTGTCTTTCTTTTCGAATTGTTCGTTGAATTCTTGTACAACAAAATCTATAGCTTTGGTGTTAACGAAAACTCGTTTATCGAAAGTTAAAGTAAGTTTGGACTTTTTTTCGATGATTCCAATTGGTAAGTAAAAAACAGGGAATTTTTCGTTTCCAAGTGATAGTTCGTAGAAGTAGAGATAAATTTCACTCTTGTCTATTAGCTGGTTATTTCTATGGATTTGATGAAGATCATGAAAAGCGTCATTGGTTGCAAAATCTTCGAAGAATTGAGTTAAATTCTCTTTTATCTCAGGCAGAATAATTGATCCATGGAGTTTTTTTGATAAGTTGTATTTTTGGGGTTTTAGAAAAAAATCTGCTGATATTTCTGTATATTTATCTTCAAACAACGAAAAGAGAAAATCTACTATTTCAACCTCTAATTGAAACTTGGTGTTATCATCAGCTAATTCTAAATTCTCGAGTGGCTTGTCTAAGTCATCTAACAATGGAAGGATAAAGTTTTTTGCTAGAAGTTTTTTTGTTTCATCCTTAGATTCTTCAATAAACTTGTCGTATTCTTTATCATGGATGACAACTAGCTCTTCTAGGGTAGATACTATTTTTTTTATAACATCATCTAGATCTTTTTTAGGGATGTTTTTTATTTTTTTTGTAATTAAATTTAGAAGATTCCTTGGAACATTTGTGGTATAGACACCCTTTTTTAGCTCAAAAACATCTTTCGGAACTCCTGTCGTAACGAATTTCAAGAGGTCCTTTTTAAGATTTGGATATTTCTCTAGGTCGAAAGCTACCTTTAAACCACTCTGGCATTTCTGTATGCTATTTCTTTTTGGAATTCTTCTTTTTTTAAAATCTGTATCCAAAAATTCCATAAAGTATTTTGCAACCTCTTTTATAAAAGAGGTAGTTTCTTTTTCTTTATAGTTGTTTTTAATGTTTTTTTGCATATGCAAGAATCTTTTATAGATAATTTGCAAATCTATTGTAAAAAATACAAATATATCTGTTCATTATACATGATATTCAGAAAAACATCAAACAAAAATTCAACAAATTACTCCACAAGACTATTCATACAAAGCAAACTATCCAACTTCCGTTCTGCCTCTTTCGATATCATTTTATCAAAATATCTAGGATAACCGGCCATGATTTTAGATCATGCCTTACCCGAAAATACCACTACTTGTCGCTCGTTCATGTAGGTACAAATTTTAATTCAATTGAAAAAACAAC
>CAZQFO010000170.1:0-3864 GCA_964592695.1 uncultured Candidatus Peribacteria bacterium | reverse complement strand
TAAAAAAATCTTTCGATTTTTGGCTAAAGAATGCGTTTTTGAAATCTAAAACCCGCTTTAATAAAATGGAGGGAAACTCTCTTGAATGGGGAGAATTTCATGAAAAAGCATTTGACCCTTTAGCCGACAATAAAGAAGGACTTACGCAAAAGAAATCTTTAACAGATGGAATTAGTCGAGTAAATACTAAATCGAAGCAGTTACTCCGTTTTGATGTACTTTTTTTTGATGGAGACGTGGTTAGCAAAAAATAGATAATTTGTTTCTAAAACTGGCGTGAACGGAGTGACTCATCCTTGTTCACACCCTCAACTGTAAAATTGGGGGTAGTTTTTTTGTATATCTAAAAATTCATTCACATGCACGATCCAGAATTCATCACCAGCGACACAACTCTTGCTACAGCGATCGTAGCGAGCGGCATTCCTGTCGGCTCTCTAACACGGAGAGAAAACGGACGAGTGTACTTCTCTTTTCAGCCAAAAGAACGAGCAGAGCAAATCACAAATCTGTTCTGGGCAAAGTCTCTACATGTAGACGCTCATACCATTCTTGCGGAATACAAAACCCTTAAACACCGAATTTCCAACTGTTAAATCTCATGCAACTTCCTCCAGAAGCCTACCAAGAACTACAAGACATTTACCTCTCCGAATGTGGAGAGGAGGTGTCTATGGAGGAGGTGCAACAAGATGCTCAATGCTACCTAGAATTATTTTCTGTCATTTTAAAGAAAAACAACCATGCAAATGCTACCAAATCTAATCGAATTCTTTGATTGTCTCAAGCTTTCTCATTCCCAAATCCAATTCGGCCATCTACAAGATGTAGTGGCTACGGAGATAAAGAATGTACCTCTGGAACAGCCAGACAATCTGTATTTTCTCCCCGGAGTCCATCCGAAAAAAACTAACCGAGCCAGTGATCAGGATATTGTGATCAAAAACTGGTTCTTTGTGGATATCGATATTCGTAAAGAAATGAAGCTGGGAGATAGTGAGGAAGACACTCAAAAGGTCATGGAAACGTGTAAAACTATTGCTGAACGTCTCGAAGGAACTAAATTCGAAAACTACGCTTTAGCGAATTTCACTGGCAATGGCATGCACCTCCACTTCATTGGAGATCCCATCAAAATAATGCCAGAAAATATTGAGGTCTGGAAGAAAGGATATCAAGCGATCCTTCAAAAACTCGATGTAATCACAGGTGTCCCCAGCGATAAATCTTGTGGCAACGTTGGGCGAATTTGTCGTATTCCAGGAACGTGGAATGTAAAAAATGGAAATACGATACAGGGAGAAATATTGGCTCTGGATTTAGAGAGAAGATTTGCCCCTCTTCAGTCTGTTTTAGATTTGGGAGAAACCGTCATATCCAAATTACAAAAAGAACGAGATAAATTGCTTCCTGCTGTTCCAGAAAAAAGACCTGATATTGAAGAGGATGTGTATCAACTCATTTTGGATCGGGTTAAAATTGAAGATCTAGTGGTTAACCATTCATGGAGTGGACAACGTTGGAGTACCAAAGAAGAAGGCGATCGTATTTGTTTTTACGATGCCTCTGGCGACCGAAAAGGCTGTTTTGTGCAGAAGAGTACCAACATGCTCATCAACGGAGGGACACCTCATTTCGAAGGAAACCACAGTCCTTACACATTTGTTGAAAAAATTATGGGGTTACAAGGACGTGAAGTCTTCGAATTTTTCGAACAATTCGATCCAATGATCAAAATGGCAGGAGAAAAAAATAGAAAATTATTGAGTCCTGCCTCTTCTGAAAAAACTAAACCCTCAAAAGTGCCTCAAAGAAAAAGTGTGGAACAAGTGGCTTCTGAGGTTTTAGAGAAACATAAATTGGTATTAGATGTGAGTTCTACGTTGTTTTATGAAAATATAGATGGTATTTGGAGAAAAATCTCAACAGCACGCATAGGAGCATATGTTGATGCTTTTGATAACGATCAAAATCAAACGAATAAACGAGTTTCTGATATTATTGGAAAGATTGGTCGAACCAAACAAAAAATAGATCCCCGATGGAATATAGTACCAACAGATTGTGTAGTTTTACAGAATGGAATTTTAAATCTAACTACAGCAGAATTAACCCCAATAAGTGTGGATCATTGGGTTAATTGGTCAATTCGCCCTGAATTTGATGCTCAAGCAAAATGTCCGACATGGGATAAATGTCTGGAAGATTGGTTTGGAGCTGATCCGGATGGTGATTTGAAACGTAGAATTCTTCAAGAATTCATGGGGTATGTGCTACTAAACCACCACAATATTCCCAAATCACTGTTTTTATTTGGCAAATCTCAATCTGGTAAATCAACAATTGCTTATGTACTAGGAGAATTGGTTGGAGAAAACCATGTAGCAAACCTAAACATAGAAAGACTCTCTGATCATCGTGAATTATCCAAACTTCAAGACGCACGTCTCAATGTCATGTCTGAATTAGATGGGAAAAGGGTTGATTGCGGAGGGCTTAAATCGCTTACAGGAGGAGATCGGCAAATGATTGATCCTAAATATCGAGATGCTAGAAGTTTTTGCTTTACGGCTAAACACCTTCTCATTTCCAATAACTATCCACTTATCAATGATCCCAGTTGGGCAACACATGAAAGACTTATTACGCTTCCATTCTTTTATGAAATTATAAATAAAGATCCAAACTTGAAACAGAAATTAGCTAAAGAAGCTTCAGGAATACTAAACTTTGCTATTGTCGGATGTCAGCGATTAACCGCTCAAAAAGGATTTACAGAAATCCAAAATACGGCACACATTGGAAAAGAGGAAACGCTAAATCAGAATTTAGTTATCTCCTTTATCAGAGATTTTTGTATTGAGAAAGAAGGATCAGTTATTCCATGCGGAACATTTAAAAAAGAAGTAGAGAATTATTACGGAAAATGCCCTCCCAAAAAAGACTTTGGAGATGCTTATCAACATCTTGGAATTAAAAAAATGCAAAAAATGGTTGATGGAGTGGACACTCCAAGAAGATGCTTACTCAATTATGAGCTGAAAAATAGTCCATCAATAGTCAATAAGCGAAATGAGGAAAGTCTTGTTGAGGATTAGCTTTAGTCCATTAGTCCGTTGCTTTTCTTTTAAAAGTGATAATAGGAAGAGAATAAATATATAAGAGAAAAGAATAATTATAGAGGAGGGAGAAAAAAGATTTTTGATGGACTATCGGGATATACCCTTTCTACAAAAGAGAATTAATGTGATACACAAAGGACTTCTAAGGGACTAAAGACTTGATTTGAATTCTAAAAGTAGCACAACGGAAGTAATTATCATTAACCCAATAAATTATGGAGGATCTCTATCTCTACTGCCGAAAATCTTCGGAAGACAAAGACCGACAAGTGCAATCAATTGAAGACCAGCGAAAAATAATGGAAAAGCTGGCAAAAGATCGTGGCATAAAAATAGTTCGTGTTTTTGAAGAAAGCCAATCCGCTAAAAAGCCAGGCCGACCAGAATTTGCTAAAATGTTGGCAGGCTTACGAAGAGGAGAGGCCATTGGGATTGTTACATGGAAGCTGGATCGTTTATCTCGTTGCCCTATTGATGGAGGTGATATTTGTTGGATGCTTCAGCAAAGAGTTATTAAAAGGATTGTTACGAGTGATCGAGAATACAACTCAAACGACAATATCCTTATGATGAGCGTTGAATTTGGTATGGCGAACCAATACATCATTGATCTCTCTAAAAATGTGAAACGAGGGATGAATTCTAAATGTGAGAAAGGCTGGAAACCCGGACTTGCTCCTATCGGCTACATTAACCCAAGTTCGACACTCGAAACATAAAAAAAGGCCGTTTTTGGCCTTTT
>CAZQFO010000169.1:0-3869 GCA_964592695.1 uncultured Candidatus Peribacteria bacterium | reverse complement strand
AGATTAGCATTGCTGAAATCTTAGATTTCAATCTTTCGCCGTTAGGCTATTGTTCTGTGAAGGCGTTACACTGAAATTTTGGGAGGATACGAAGCATTTATAAATGAGTTTAAAGCTTAAGGGCTCAATCCTGAGGACTTAATCTATCTTTCAAGAGGGGATTTTACAAATCAGAACATCTTGGGATATTTTCGTTTTGAAGGGAAGCCAATATTTGCTATTGACGATTTATTTAGTGAACATCAAGATGTAGACTCTCTTCATCCAAGAACTGATTTAGATGTTTTCTCTAAGTTTTTGTTTGATACATACGAAAAAAGAAGGTTAGTTATTACTAGTTCTAATTTATCTCCAAGAAGAAATTTTTGAAAAAATTCAAAACATTGATGGGGTAGGAAGAATTGCTTCAAGGGTTAGAGAAATGACGGCTAGTGTTGCAGAAATCAAATTAACAGGGAGAGATTATCGAGAAATTATAGCTGAAAATTTAGCAAATTCTGACCCTTTTGACATTTAATTGTAGGTAACTCATTTTTTTTCCCATAGAAGCTTTTTTGAAAGATTTTTTTTATAAGTACATCAAATCAAAGACCTTCGGACATCGCTCCGTAATTTTATCCCACTGCTTCAAATCCCGAATAACCGAGTTCCAACGATGTACGTTATAGGCTGTCATAGCGTTTTTTGACCTTCATTAATCCTATTTAATCCCTAATGCAAGCGACATATAGAGAGTTCCATTCTTCAGAATCAGTTCTTAAATAACTCCAAATACTCATGAAGCACATAAGAACGATTCCGCTGTCCCTCCGAAATTTCCTTCAAAATCCCCACCTTTTCCATCTTACGAAGCAGGTTATTTGCAGGAGTTGCTGTTATCTGTAATAGCTCCTCGGTTTCCCTTGGAGAAATAACAGGATTAGAAAATAAATGATTCAAAAGTTCCTGAGCGTGCTTCGCCCTTTTCCCAAGTGTGAGAATCTTCGCATCATATTCTTTCCTCAGCTTTATAATACTTTCAAAAGTCTTTTTCCCTTTCTTAGCCGTCTCAATAATGCCATCCAAAAAGAACTGAATCCAAAAATCCAAATCATTCTTTTCACGAGCATAAGTCAGAGCATCAAAATAATCTTGTCTGAATTGTTCCAAAAAATCAGAAAAATAAAGAGTCGGTTTATCCAAAATTCCTAAATCCACCAAATGAAGTGTAATAATGAGCCGTCCTGTTCGACCATTTCCATCTAAAAAAGGATGAATCGTTTCAAACTGATAATGAGCAATGGCAATTCTTATCAACTCAGGAACATCCTCTCTGTGCCAGAATTTCTCCAAATCGCCCAATAGGTCAGGCAATTCATGAGCGGTCGGAGGAACAAAACGAGCATTGGATGGATTTCTGCCTCCAATCCAGTTTTGACTCTTCCGAAATTCGCCTGGGGCTTTTCCATGCCCTCGAACACCTGAAAGTAAAATTTTATGAGCTTCTTTAATAAGCCTCATTGAGAGCGGTAGTCTTTTAAGACTCGCAATTGAGTGATTCATTGCATCTATGTAGTTTCTCACTTCTTGCCAGTCATCCCTTCTTTCGGGAGCAATGTGGTCTTTTGGCAAGATAACTTCATCAATGTTTGTTTGAGTTCCTTCGATTCGACTGGATTCCGTGGCTTCCTTGATAATGTGCATCTCAATGAAGAAATCCACATTAGGGACAAGGGAGGAATAAGCATTTAGTTCTCCCAAGTATCGTTTAGCATTGCCCCATAGAGCAAGCGTTTTATCGGTTTTCCAATTTAGCTCCGTCTCATGGAGCATTGTCGGAGTGAAGCTCTTGTATTCCGTTTGTTGCTTGTATGCTCCCGATACGAAGTTTTTCATAAAAGTAGAATTAATTTCTCCTTATTCTAGTTTAGTCGATAAAAGTAGAATTAGCAAGTTTTTATTCTATACTCCGTCGCCTTAAAAAAATATGCGTATAATGCACCATAGCTTTTGTTCAAACTTTTTTCTTTGATTCCATTGGGAACAGGCTATGGAGTATATACTGATATTAAAATGTCAAAAGCGACGGTGTATACTATCATAAAATTTTTTGCTATGGAGATTTTCTTCATGCTGATGCCTTGAAACGTCATACTGTGACTGCGTTTGTCCAAATATGTAAAAGATTTGAATTTCTTTCAATAAATTCTGCCACGTCGTCGATGACTACACTGTTTGTTTCCAATAGTTTCGTCATCTCCTCCTTTCAAAATCAAATACGATTAGATTTGATTTTGGTTCAAGAACTCGAATATTTTATTTTGGTGGAAATAACAAATCCGGAGGAGAATACCAGTATCCTTTTTTTTGTGTAGCAATAATCTGTTTTCGTGTTGCAGCAACAGGGCTGTTCAATGTTAATTTTGTGCAATAGATGCCTCAAAAAGAAAGAGCTGCAAATCAAGTGTAATCTTCGGCATCAATGGCACTTTTCCCGAGGTTGAGTGAGGTACAAGCGAAACCTCGCCTGTCGGTCGAAGCTCATAGATCGAAGACTGATGAGGTGCCGGAAAAAGAGTCTTTTAGAATTCTTACTTTCTAGCATTGAACAGCCCTGGGGGAACCCATATGCCTAATGTTTCTGAATTTCGGTTTACTGTGCTACTCAAAAACTACGATATTGCTTTTTGGCAGTCTGATCTTTTTTGTCCTAATCATTTTTTGACATTGATTTCATACAATCTACACTTCTCATATGACTACTCTACAAATACCTCCGAAAAATAATAAAATCGTTCTTTTTCAGACAAAGGATGGTGAATTTTCGGTAGATGTTAAATTAAATGATGAAACAGTTTGGCTTACTCAAAAGCAGCTTTCTGATTTATTTGAAGTAGATCGAACAGTGATAACAAAACATCTAAGTAATATCTTTAAAACTGCTGAATTAAGCGAAAATTCAGTATGTGCAAAATTTGCACATACTGCCAAAGACGGCAAAAAATATAAAACTAACTATTACAATCTAGATGCTGTTATTTCAGTTGGTTATCGAGTAAACTCTACTCGTGCAACACAGTTTCGAATTTGGGCCAATAACGTACTTAAAGATTATCTTATAAAAGGGCATGCGCTCAATCAGAAACGGCTTGCTGAAACAGGATTGGATGAATTTGAAAAAGCTATTCAGCTTATAAAGGATACCATCACTCAAAAACAACTCACTTCAGATGAAGCCAAGGGGCTTCTCGATGTAATCACAAACTATGCCAATAGTTGGATTTTGCTTCAAAAATATGATAAACAGGCTCTTGAGTTACCGACTCGACAAAATCCTCCTACTCATATTTTTAATTATTCAGAAGCTGAGAAGTCTATTACTGAGTTAAAGAAGAATTTAAAAGAACAAAAGGAGGCTTCTGAACTTTTTGGAATGGATAAGGAAGGGATTTTAAAGGGGATTCTTGGGAATTTGTATCAAACTTTTGAGGGGAACGATCTTTATAATTCTATTGAGGAAAAGTCTGCACATTTGCTCTATTTCGTAATAAAAGATCATCCATTTGTTGATGGTAATAAGAGGATTGGAGCGTTTCTTTTTATTTTATTTCTCGAACAAAATAAGTACTTGTATGATGAAAATGGAAATAAAAAATTCAATGATAATGCTCTTGTAGCCATTGCGCTATTGGTAGCCGAAAGTGATCCTAAGCAAAAGGAATCGATTATAAAGTTGATAATGAATTTTGTGAGTTGTGGGTAATCCCAGGGTTGTCTCACGCTAGGTTTGTACAGTGATTCCTCAATAATGGATGTACTATCTAAAAGTAAGATCTTCGGAATATTGCCGATTTTCCCGAGGTCTTGCTCGCTATGCTCGCTTCGACCTC
>CAZQFO010000168.1:0-3874 GCA_964592695.1 uncultured Candidatus Peribacteria bacterium | reverse complement strand
TTGAGAATTCCCCCAGTGAGTGATCACGCTTTTTGGTTTCTACATAACCACCTGGTACAGGATAAAAGGAATTCCCCTAAAAAAAACTATCATTTTAGTTTGACTCCAGTATAATGCTCTGACTGGACTCGGCTATGACTTTTCTGGTATTGGATATATACTCCCCTACCCCAAATATAACTGTTGGAGTTGGAATATGGGGGTCATTACTGCCATTGCCATGAGAAATATGGCAACTCCTACTATCAAGATTATGATGGGTTCTATCAGTGTTGTTAAATTGTTGAGTTGATGATCGACTTCTAGTTCGTATTGATGGCTTATTTTTTGTAATACTTCTACTAGATTACCACTTTTTTCTCCGATTTCTATTACTTCTCCTAGGATCGGATCCAAATCTTTTTCTTTTGAAAAACTTTCATGGATTTTCATTCCATCATGGACATTGGTTTCGATTGAGCGTATAGCATTTTTTATGATTACATTTGGGACAATTTCGCTGAGTATCTTTAATGATTTATTTATTGGTATTCCGGCAGAAACTAAAGCCGAAAAATTATTTGCTATACGTAGAGTTTGAACATTGTTTACTAGGGTTGCGGCTAGGGGTAACTGCAAAATGAATCTATCCCAAGCTTTTTTTCCTTCTTCTGAATGTTTCCAGTTTTTTAAAATTTGCCATCCACTAATACATATTGCGATCAATAACCACCAAAAGTCTAAGATGAAATTTGAAAGTCCTATTAGGATTTTGGTAGAAATCGGAAGTTCTGCTGAGAAATCAGCAAATAATGCGGAAAATCTGGGGATTATGCCTATTAATACGATGATCGATGCTATGATAATTCCTATGAATACAACAATTGGGTACATAAGTGCTGTTTTTACTCGGTTTTCTAGTTCGAGTGTTTTTTTTAACTGGGCAGCGATAGACCCTATGCTATGTTCTATTTTTCCGGTAAGTTCTCCGGATTGGATCATTTTTACTTCATATTCAGTGAAAACAGTTGGATATTTTTCAAGAGCATTTGAGAGATGTAGCCCTTGGTTATTCATGTCATAGGCAATGGTTTGGAGTATTCTTTTTAATCTTTGGTTTTTGTTTTGTCTTGCGAGCATCTCTATGGCTTTGGTAAATCGAACGCCTGCATTTACTAGTAATCTTAGGCTATGAAAGATCATGCCTTTTTCTTTTGTCGAAACGGATGAATGGTCTATCAGATAGTCATTTACTTTTACCAAAAATGGATCATGTGTGCGATCTGTGACACCATAAATAACATCTCGAGATTTAAATTTTTGAAAACCTTTATAATAGGAAGCTATTTTATCGAGGTTTGAGGCATTACTTTTTGATATGGTCATTTGTATTATAAAAATCTGAAGAAAATGTGATCAAAAAATAAATATGATATTAATCCTGAAATAGTGCGTAAATATTCAGAGAGAGAGTAGTTTTTTTATTATTTTGATCTTCTAATCCACTTATATTGAGATTGTCTAGTCCCATAAATCGTTGGTTTTGTTCGATTCGTTGAAGAAGCTCTCTTATTTGTTTTACGCTTCCTTCTACTGAAAA
This sequence comes from uncultured Candidatus Peribacteria bacterium, assembly GCA_964592695.1. Classification (GTDB taxonomy): domain Bacteria; phylum Patescibacteriota; class Gracilibacteria; order UBA4473; family UBA4473; genus CAZQFO01. The sequence continues at coordinate 2,295 of CAZQFO010000168.1, read as the reverse complement.
ATTAATACTTAAATGATCCACATTAATTTGAGCATTATGACCGACGGCAAATGATAAGCTCGTAAAAGAAAGTCCTGAGGCAGCAACTAGGCGATTTAAATCACGGATTACATTTTCTTGTTCTGCTCCAATCGGAATTTGTTTTTTTACATCTTCAAATGCATCTTTCATTTCTGTTTTAAGTAGTTTTAGGGAGTCTCTTTCGGCCTCTTTGGTATTTAATTCTTCAGTTAGGTCCAGGAGCTGATCCGTCATTTTTTGATTTTCAGAATATGTAGGTGCGGTGTAGTATCCACATATAATTATGCCTAGGAGGTATATGAAAACCGATTTGTTTTTTTTTAAAAATTTCATGCTTTATTCTGCAATATGGAGAAATGTCAGGCCAAATTTATATTCAGGTTTTTGGTTACCTATGCTGTGCTCCGAGATAGAATGGATAAAGGGATCTGAAAATTTTGGATTTGCTTTTGCTCGTTCTATAAGCCGAGAAATAGATTCCCAGCTAGTTCCTGTTCCTTGTAGTGATATTTTTTTACTTCGACCACTTGAAAACGATACAAACTTAATTTGAGGGCCTTCGAGTTGTAGGACGTCTGTCAATATTCGTGACCACAAAAGTCTATATATATTTGCGTTTTCAATGGCCGTAATTGCCGATTTAATTTGATTGGCTTTATAATCCTGGCTTGTTTGGAGGATTTCTCTATTTACAATTTTTGTTTGATTGCGAATTTCCTTGATTTTATAATTTAACTGGTATTTATCCCAAGCAACAAATAACGAGGATCCTAAAACACTCAATAAAAAAACTATTGATATAATGGCGTTCCAGTTTTTATTAGTTTTTTTCATTTTTATTTTGTCATTTAGGATTCTATCGTTATTTTGAGTTTGATGCAAATTGAATTTTGGGGATTTGATTTTGGCCCGTTTGTGTTTGGGAGAAGAATATTAAAGAGTTTCCCTTCTGCAAAATTGGAGTTTTTTGTAGGACAAATGTGTCCCGGCAAAGGGTTATCTGAGAGCGATTTTTGGGAGTTGGCAGTAGTTCAAATCTTATCAGAGACTCGGTTTGGAAGAATCGGTATAGTTATAGATCGAAAAAATACAGAGGCGCATAAATATTTTGGGGATTTAGATGTTTCGAAATTTGCATATCGGCCAAAGGATTCTCGTGCACAGAGGAATCCAAAATGCTCTATTTTTGAAGTTCAATTAATGAAAGAGATGGCAAATGAAGGTTGTGCAGATACGGTGGAATTTCGTCGTTTATCACGGAAATATATACGGAATGTTAAGCATCATCATTGTGATATTTTATTTTTCCCCGAGGCTATATTTGGTGATGATAAAACAAGGAAAATATTACAGCATATAGCGGGAACACAATTGAGGTGTGTGTTTACATCAGATTATATTATGATGAATAAAGACATTGAACAGTGTGTTAATAATTCGAAAACAAGAAGTATTAAAATTTATTCGGAAGATACGAAGGAGTTTACTATGAAAATAGCTGAGGATATAATGAGAACAAAATTGAAATCTAGTGATATAATTCTGAGTACCAACATCTAAGGGCTTGTTTTTGTGTAACTGTTCAGTTATTGACTTCATGAAAATCAAGCAAAGGTCTCAATAAAGCAATCAATACTATTATGTTTGTATTTCGACCTTAATGGCACTTTTTCCGAGGTTTCGCTCGTACCTCGCTCAACCTCGTGAAGTGCAAGGAAAAGAGGCTTTTAGAATTTGTACTTTCTAGCGTTAAACATCCCTGGCTGAATAGTTATGTTTTTGTTTGTTATTTTGAAGTTTTTATTTGATGTTTGTTGAGATTTTGATAGTTGTGTTTTGATATTTTTTAAACTATGATTTTAATTGTTGTTGCCCGGTTTAATTCTCGTATTACTTCTCATTTGGAACGGTCTGCTATAGAAGTATTAGAAAAAAAGAATGTTGAATTTGTAGTAGTTCATGTGCCGGGTGCTGTTGAGATTCCAATAGCTGTTCAGCAATTGTTGAAAGCAGTAATTGCCTTGGGATGTGTGATAAAAGGGGAAACTGATCATTATGAGTTTGTGCTTAGGAGTTGTATTGATGGGCTTACTCGAATTTCTTTGGATGAAGGAATTCCTGTTATTCAGGGGGTTATAGCTTCTCCAAATTTTAATTTAGCTTGGGAACGAAGATTTTTGGGGAAGGATTATGCGGAAACAGCTTTGGATATGATAGATGTTATTGGGGGAATATAAAATATTTTTTTCAATAACCTTTAGATGTGGTAAAGAA
>CAZQFO010000167.1:0-3919 GCA_964592695.1 uncultured Candidatus Peribacteria bacterium | reverse complement strand
ACGATCTGACTTCCCCCCATCAGAACAGCCCTATTAAAATCATTTAATTCTTCATCACGACCAGAAAAATGGTCCATCTGATCTATTGGTTGCCGAGGCGTAAAAATATCTGTTGGACGAATCATTACCAATATTTTCTGTTTTTTTTAGAAAAAATCAAACCGACTACTTAGATGTAATTAATTTCCCTCCCACAAATTTATGAATAATAGAGGTCACAAAAGTTTGATAAGGAATCCCCTCTTCCAGTGCCATTGCCTTCAAACTCAATAAATCCTTCTCAGCCAAGCGAATATTAACATTTTTTGATTTAGTTAAATGAGCTTGAGTATATTTTTTGTACTGAGATTTAGTAGCACTACTTTTGCTCGGCTTAAACTCATCATCCTCAAATGCTTTAAGTATTTCAAGTTCTTCAAGATCAAGATCGTAATATTGCATTATTTTTAATTTAAAAGATATAGTTTAGTTGCCTTTCTGCTAGGAATAATAGTCTTAAGAAATATTTCTTTTTCATTTTCTATAAATGGCACTAAATAAGCAGAACCTTCAATTTCAACAATAAAAATTTTTTGATTATTATATTTCATCTCATTTGGATGTTCCAAAATCTCTAATACTTTATCCTCATTTATTGCAATGATAACATGTTCAAATGATATATTTCTTTCCGTTTTTAATATTTCATTTTTTTCTTTATTCCAATTAAAAGTTTTCATTCACAAAGAAAGTGTATCACATATGGTATTAAATGTCAAAATAAATTCATCCCCCCTCTTCCAACTTTCCCATCAAAGTATAATTCATTCTTTTCTCAATATCAACCACCACTTCCTGACCAAAATACGAACGCCCCGAAACAAACTGTACCTCAAAATACTCACGACTTCGCCCGGTGTTCTTATAATTCCCTCCAGATGTTAGTTCTGAGGATTCAACCAAAACCTCTAAAGATTTTCCAACATATTGATCTCGAAGATTCCAAGATGTTTCTTTCACAATTTTATCAAATACTGCAAATCTTTTCCTTTTTATTTCCAAAGGCACAAATTCGTCTTTCATTTTATCCGCCGGAGTATTTTTTCTCGGAGAGAATATCGCTGTATAAGAAAATGAAAATTCGGCTTTTCGCCCCAGCTCACAAAGAGCTTCAAAATCTACATCCATCTCCCCAGGAAAACCAACTATTACATCTGTAGCAATTGCACAGTTGGGAATCTTCTTTCGAATCTTATCAACTAAATCCAGATATTCTTCCACCGTATAATTGCGATTCATAGATTTCAAAATCGTGTCTGAACCATGCTGAACCGGCAAATGAATATATGGACACGCAGTTTTCATTTCTGCCAACACATCAATCACATCGTCTGTGAAATCTTGAGGATGAGGCGATGTATACCGAAGACGAGACAACCCAACTGATGTAGAGGCGCCCAAATTGAGCGCCTCTACATCGGAAATACATAATGTATCAATTTTTCTTAACAAATCCCCAAAACACTTCTTCCCATTCTCCGTATAAGAATTCACATTTTGCCCTAATAACGTGATTTCCTTCGCCCCATTTTCCACGTGACGCTTACATTCTTCAAATATTTCATCCATAGGACGGGAAGATTCTCGTCCTCTAGTATACGGTACAATACAATAGGTACAAAACTTGTCACACCCCTGCATGATAGGCACAAACACTTGCGATGGATTTTCAGTTTTGGGATTAATCTGAAAATAATGGTTATTTTCCGCACCCAGTAGAGACACATTGCAATGTGTCTCTACAAGATCGGAAAAATAACCTTCCAATAATTTCGGCAACCTCGGTGTATCCTCAATACGAAACACCAAATCAATCGGATCATATTTTAACAATTTATCCTTCGAATTAGATCTGTCTCCGGTCTGACGAACCATACACCCAGTAACAGCAATTTTTGTATTTGGAAATTCTTTTTTCTGATTCACGATAAACCCATAGGCCTTGTCCTCAGATTTTTGACGCACAGAACAGGTATTTACGATGAGGAGATCTGGCTTTTTTTCTGAAAACAGCACAAACCCACACTGCTCGAGCATATTTGCAACTCGTTCAGAATCGGAATAGTTCATCTGACAACCGAAGGTACGTATAGCATAAGTTTTCATAACGAAGGGGTTGTACTGGTTTTTTATGAAAATTTCAATAGAATATTGATAATAGAAATTTTGGTTTATCCAAAAAAGTAAAAATTGACAAAAAAACAAAGAAAAACTAAATTTTTAACAAATGATAATAAATGTAGAAGTTCCAGAAAATATTGCTGACCGATTACCTGTACAAAAAGGAAAGGTTATTTCCTATGAACAATTAGTTACTTTTTATCGATTTGAAAATCAGGAAAATGAAATAGCAAAAAAAATGGACAAAATTGATTCTAAAGGAAACTACCAGCCTCTTGAAGATCCTCAGGAAATGCTCAAATGGTAATAATATACAGCCCTAAGTTTAAACGCGTTTTTAAAAAACTTCCTCAAAAACAAAAAATCAAAGTTATTGAGAAGATTGAGCTTATGAAAAACATTCCTTTTTCTGACCAATTAAAAATCCATAAACTAAAGGGAATGGATAATTTTTCATTATGGGTCGAATATGATTTTAGAATATTATTCAAAATCAAAAAGAATGAGATTAGATTAATCACACTTGGTGACCATAACTCAGTTTATTAAAAATGTCCTTCCTATCCCCAGAAATCATCCTCATCATTTTTGTCGGAATCATCATCTTCGGTTTCTTTATCATCATATTTCGAAGAAAACCAAAACTATCTACTTCCAACTACCAGAAGTTTTCAAAAAAAATACAAGCCACATCATCCCTCGACCCATCACACGCCATCATGGAATCACACAAATTATTTGTGGCAGCAATTTCCACAGTTATACCTGATCGAAAACTAACGGCCGCTCAAAAGGTTGCACAAGTAAGCAAAGAATTCCCCAACGAAAATAAAATATGGGAGTTCCATCGATTACGAAACCGGTTAGCTCATGAGACTGATATTCAAGTATCAGCCAGACAAGCTGAAATGGGAAGAAAAGAGTTTTTGAGAGCTTTGAAAGCAACTACATGATACACGCTCAACCAATATTTTGATGATCCACTTGTTTTATTTCCCCCCTCGCAGGGGGGACGAAGGGGGGGGATGGTGAATTATTCCATTTCTGTATATCGCCTCATACGGACGTGCAATAGAAACATCACTCTAAAAAATATACAATTCAAACCGCCGGAAACTCATAATCAGGCATAAACAATTTTTGCGATGCAGATTTTTTCAAAACATCTAAAAGCACAATCTCTGCATTATCAAAAGAAAGATCTATCTTATTTTTAAACAATTCTCGTTTATTTTCCGGTAAAATAGCTACAAACATTTTTTGGTCTTGAAACTTTATAGAGGCTTCTTCGGTTGTGATTCTTTGAAGTTTTTTTGAATCAGAATGAAAAACACCATCAGAAAATGAGTTTAAACAAAATGCTAATTCATCCTCACTGTACAATTTCAAAAATGCAGAAATCCAAACATCCGCTCGCACCTGATGAACTGGCATTTTCTTTGCAACAGCAAGCGCATTTAGAATACCAGCACCTACACGCAAACTAGTAAATCCCCCAGGCCCAGAAACTCCTCCCAAAAATGTAAGATTCATACCATACACATCATGCTTCTGCAAAAATTCAAACACCTCCTCCCCATCCCTCTTTTTAACTGCCCAAGATCTCTTTTCAACCAAGTTACCATCCGCATCAAAAAGAGCACAAAAGTGCAAATCAACAGAAACGTTTAAAATAAACTTCATTCTTCCATATCAAACATACTGATTAACCCAAGTTCGACAAAATATTTTCACATTTGGCTCTATAAAGCGGTTAAGC
>CAZQFO010000166.1:0-3951 GCA_964592695.1 uncultured Candidatus Peribacteria bacterium | reverse complement strand
CATCGTACTTGACAGAGCTTGTCGCGAAAATGACCTTAAACCAAAAGATTCAATTAATTCATCGTTGACTTCATCTCCATTAGATTTAAGTGAGGTAGATGTTGCCACCATTAGTTTTACTATAGGGTGTGACACCCAAACAGGAAACAATGATAAAGACTTGGAAGATGTAATGTATTTAGAGTTTTCTTCAGATGGAGGAGAAAATTTTGATATAATGGATTTCTGGAATGAATATTTTTTGAGAGGTCTAGGAGGTGATTCAGAATTTCCTGTTTATAGGTTTGAAAACATAGTTATTCCTGGTGAATTAACTAGTAGCTTTCGGTATAGATTCAGATGGGAAACGTCCGATACAGATCTTAATCATGCTGGATGTTGGGTAGATGATATTTCAATTGGGATTCCTACTGGAGAATATATCTATGACAATGCTTATGAGTACATGAGTGGAACATCTATGGCCACTCCTATGGTATCTGGGATTTCTGGAATGCTAATGTCACATAGTCCTCAATTGAGCGATTCTCAGATTAAGGATATTATCTTGAATTCTGGTGATACTCTTGACGATTTGGTTGGAAAAACCGTTACCGGAAAAAGAGTAAACCTGAACAATTCCCTAACATTATTAGAAAAACCAACTGTGGATTCACTAGAACTTTCTGATTCTGAAACAGGAAATCCATATTATTATTCAAACAATATTCGATTTAGGTTGAATGCTTCAGATGATAATAACATCAATGGTTCAGAAAACACTCTGGACAAATGGGTTATAAAACATGGAGAAGTGATAGTTGCCGAAGGTGATTTTGAAGGTGGCTCAGAGGCTGAAGTGGAGGGGATAATTAATTTTCAAGATATAGAATTAGAAGGAGAATTGGTTACTTTATTTGCACAGGTTTGGGATCATGATGGTCATGTTAGTAAGGTTGCAGTTGATACTATTTATGTAGGTTCAGAAGACCAAGAACCCCTTTATCTAAATGGAACTGCCGACAAATATGTTAATGCTATCGAGTTTAATTCTGTTTTGTTGGCGATTGATGCTGCAGAAGGAGATCTGATCGAAGTAGTGAATGTTAATGATCAAGAAGAAATTTTGCTTTCTCAAATAGGAGAAGGATCAACTATTACTTTTTCAAATGAAGAATTACAATCATCTGGCATATTAGATATTGAAAACCAAAATCAAGATATTGTACTTATGATTTTTTTAACTCCAATGACAAGGACGAAAATTCCTTTGCCATATCAAGTAGTTTTAAACATTGATACTGAGTTTCCAGAGATTTCTATAACGTCTCATTCTCATGAACAAATAGTGAACACCGAAAATATTGAGTTACAGGGATCAGTTCATGATGCGGAACTGTATAATCTGTATATCAATGGAGAGATTGTGCCCGTTATAAATGAGGAATGGGCTTATTCAGCAGCAGATTTTATTCAGGTAGGCGAGAATTATTTTAATATCATTGCTATTGATAAAGCTGGAAACGTTTCCGAGGAAGAATTTTTGGTATGGAAACAAATGAAAATGTCTGATGTGCAAGCACATTTAGTGGATACTGATTCTGTAATGATTTCTTGGAATACCGATATGGAGTCAGAAAATAATAGTGTATATCTAGGAACATCATCAGATGAATTATCTCAATATTTTGAAGTTAGTGGTGAAGACACATATCATTACACTATTATTCCACAGTTATTAACTGAAACTAAATACTACTATAAGGTTCGAAGTGAATATGGACCATTGACAGCGGAAAGTGAAGTAATGAGTTTTCATACTCCAGTAGAGATGGAAGAAGAGATTGAGGGAGAAGAAGAATTTGAAGGAGCTATTGATGTAGGAGGTGGGGTGCTTGAAATAATTGAAGGAATGATGGGAGGATCAATTGTGATAATTTCTGAGGAAAATGATTATGGAAACATTACATTGCCAGTTGGAACGGTTATAATTGCAGAGGGAGAAACTGAATGGAACGGAATTATTGAACCACCACTTTCATTTGAACTGAATAATGATGCAGAACAATCTATAGAAGAAACCGTGGGAAATGGTGCTACTTTTACTGTAATTGAATCATTTAGTATTGGAAATACTGAAAACTCACTTCGTTTTTCTGCGCCAATTTTGGTTGAAATTCAAGTTTCTGGAATTGCCAATGGGACGGATCTAAATGCTTATTATTCGCACGATGGAGGGATTACTTGGGATCGATACAATCCGCCTGTAACTTGTGTGGTTACAAATGAAGTGTGTCGATTGTATCTTCCACATTTTTCTGATATCACTCTATTGTCTGAGGACGAAAGATACTGCGATCGTAGTGATTGGACAACTGGTGCTTGGTCTATTTGTTATAATGGACAACGATCTAGAACTGTAACAAAAACGACAGAATGTGTAGGCAATAACTATAGGCCATTATCAGAAAAACAATGTTCGACGACGGGAAGTGGGAAATCAAATATGTTTCGATGGAGTGGAATGAAGCGTGATGAGTTGGTGTCCTTATCAAACACGGTGGTCACAAGAGATGATTTTGAAGCGGAATATAAAAAATCAATGGAAACGGCCAAAAAGAATGAGGAAGGAAGACCTGGGGTAACTCTTTATAAAAAACAGAAATATGGTAGAGAAAAATTTGTTGGGCATTTGCCAGGTAGAATATCTGTCGATCGATATCGTATGCATCAAGTGAGTAAAATTGATGGGACTTTTTGGAATAGAGTAGCTATTGATAAAAGGGATATTCCGGAAAAATTAGAACTGACTCCGAAGTTCACAATAATGAATTTTCGTGATATAGATCATCAGAGTTCTGATTATGAACATATTGCATCAATTCTATCTCTAGGAGTTTTGAAGCCAACAGCTAATCATCGATTTCTTCCTGCTGAATTTGTCAGTTGGACGGATCTATTAAAAGCCACATTAAAGGCAAAAAACACGGTTATTCCAAATGAATTTAATGTGGATAACTTTGAATTTATTGCGTCTGATAAATGGATGGAATTAACTGCGGATGAGCAATTAACATTTATAACAGCGTGGGAAGAAGGGCTTATCAATAATTCTATAAATCTTGAAAAACCCCCATCGAGGGAAATGGCACTAAAAATACTAACAAAGGCATTTGATATTCCCGTAAATCCAAAAGCAATTAAATCTGATTTTACTGATGTAGATAATGAAATAGCTGCGTATATCATTGCGGCAAAACAAGAAAAATGGTTTCAGGGTGTGGATATGACGAATATATTCCGTCCAAATAGTAATCTATCAAGATTGGATTTTTCCAGATGGTTTTCAATTGCTTACAAAAAGAAAACAGCTAAAGAAATGCGGATTACAAGACTTAAAAATAAAGAAGGAAATCATTTATCAAAATTCTTTTTTAGTGCACCAAAACCTCTTCCTGTGGGGGCAAGAGTGGGTGATTTTTCTTTAGATGAGGATTTCTTTAAGAAACCTGCTCGAAAACACATTCCACAGAGAGATCATTTGATCAAAGAATATGTCGAACTTACTGCGGAAGAGAAACAACGAATTGCCGAAAGCCTTCCTGATGAAAACTCAAATCCTTCTGAATTGTCTGTAGAAACTTTTGAAAAAGTAACGAGAAGAATTGATGACAATGCGGGGAAATCCACAATTCTTAATGAATTTCTGGATATGGTAATAAACGAATTTTTTTAAAAGGATTGGTGGAAAGGTCACGGAGGTCTTTTTCGCATAACATTGCACAAAACTCTAAGATTGTTTTTTTGCCGCTTCAGGTGAGCGAGTATGGTGAGTCGTATCCTCGGGAAAAGCGGCTTTCGACAATGCATTTATATTTTATTGGCACCTTAGGGATCTAGAAAAAAATAATCTCCCTATTTTGATGTCTTTTTGTTCGTGTTCTTCCTCCTTCGCTATACGTCCAGTATGAA
>CAZQFO010000165.1:0-3974 GCA_964592695.1 uncultured Candidatus Peribacteria bacterium | reverse complement strand
GTCTTTTTGTTCGTCTTCTTCCTCCTTCGCTATACGTCCAGTATGAAATAAGCTTTGGCGGACAGGTCGTCAGCAAAGTTTCGACATATTACCAATATGACTCAACTTTCCTTCTTCGAATACGAAGCAAAAATCCTATCAAACTACAATTTTAGTTTTTTTTGCTGGTACGTCATCGGAGTAATTACAATAGAAAAGAACTTGACCTTTGTGTAAAAATAAATACAACGCAATAAGTATTTCATTATTTAAAATCATGGCAACGGCAATCACGATGGAAGAATTCATGGATCCTTCTTTTCCAAAAATTACAACGATAGATATCGTTGAAAGTTTATTGCCTCATACAAGAGAACTGATAGAGGTGGATAGTTTTTTTCAGACGGGATCGGCATCCGAAATCCTTAAAACTTTTGAGAAAGTTCAAAGAGGAATTGTATCGGGAGTGGAGAAGATTGTTTTTTACTACAATCCAGATTATAGCAAAGGTGGTGAGGTAGCAGAAATTCATATACAAAATTGGGTGGATTCTGTGCAAGAAAAATATCCAGTAAATGCTCATGTCGATATAAAAAAACTCACAGAAGAATCTTATTTATTGGGAGGCACTATTAAAGATGGAGTGATGAATGTAGTTATTGAGGATCATTAATATTTTTTAAAATGATAGAGAAAACAACCACTATTCCTCGTCAGCATTTGATAGATCTTTTGGATCTCAAAAGAGCAGAGGCCATTGCGGAACTATCTCAACGACTTGGATCCAAACCTACAGTGAGGGATAACTTTCTGAGCAGTGTTAACAATCTATCAAAAGATGTTAATAGATTGATTTTAGATTTTCCAAGAGAAATAACCAACAAACAACAATTAGAGAAATTGTGTAATAAAATTAAAGAAAGTGTAAAAAAAATGGTGGCTGAAATCAAAGCAAAAGATAAAGGCGGAGGAAGGGGGGTGGGAAATAATATTGCCGTTATCAAAGCTCGTTTTCGGGAAGCAGGAGAAACATTAAATAATGAATTTAATTTGCCAAAAGAAGTCTTTGAGAGCAATGTAGATACTCCACGGGATTTGTTTTTTGGTGAATTAAGACAATTTTTTCAGGGAAATGTTCCGGAAGAATCCATGTTTTTAAAAGAAATAGTTGAAAAACTTCATCATCTAGTCCTGGTGGTTGCGGAATTATTTTTGTCGGGAATAAGAGAGGAAAATGTATTTGGAAATGAATTAAATATTTCATCCACTCAGGTTCAAGACATTAAAAATGTTTTTGAGAATTTTTTGGATTTTTTGAGGATTCAAATATCAGAGGATGTAATACAGGATTCTGATCTTACTTTTGATTCATTTAGAAGTAAGATAAAAGAAAAATTGCTTCATTTTACAAATTCCCAACAGGCTAAATCTCTTCAGTCGTTGCCAAATGAATGTGCTGATATTTTTCAACGAACAGTTATTCGTGAAATATCTTCTGCATTGGATAGTGAAGCATCTATTAGTAGTTTATGGGTTAGTTTTGGATTTGAACATATTGATTTAAATTCCGAAGCAATTTTTGAAGAATTAGCTTCAGAAAAAATGGAAGTTGTTCATAAAGAAATATCTACCGATAAGATTCCTTTTGAAAAAGTGGAATTAGCTCGTTTGGATGAATTAATACGAGAATCAGAGTGGGAAACAGATTTAGCCGTATCAATATTAAATGAAGAATTTCATGGTGGATTTGGTGTGCGAAAATCAGGGGATATCGAAACGTTTTTAACGAATAGAACTTTCTCTAAAGATATTGACAAAGACATGAAAAATGGTAATCGCATAGGTAATGAATCATTATCAAGATCTGTTTCTTTAGAAGAATTGAAGGCAGAAGAAAAAGAAGAACTTTCCAACATTCCAGATATGGGAGGAGTGACAGGAACTTTACATGTATATTCTGATGGGAAAAGGTCTTTTATAAGTGATGACAAAAAAATAGTATTTTTTGATGGTAAGTTTGCTCATACACGACAAGAAAGAAGATCTATGATGCCTACTATAAATAAAAAAAAGAAATCTGATGATGGGCTTTCTACACAAAAAGAAGAACAGGTTTTTGAAGAAATTCAAGAACTCTTCCAGGGAACAGGGGCTACTGTTGAAAAAATTACAAAACAAGGTGATAATTTACCAATCCCAAGTAATTATGATAACCAACCTCCTCTCCCTCTAAATTTTCAATTTGATGAAAAAAATCATGAAGCGAATATACTATTTTCTATTAAATATAATGGAGACAATGGAGAATCAAAAATATTAAGCATCGGGAAAGATAAAAAAACATATGGAGACATGCCTTGCTCAAGACCTGAAAGAAGAAGAGTTAAGGCCATAATGGAAAAGGAGATAAAAAGAAGAGGATTGTTAAGCAAAAAACTCAAAAAAGCAATAGAACTAAAATCTGCACAAGAAAAAGAACAGAATAGTAATCCTTCAGGCAACACTCAATCTGCTGAAGAAGAAAAACAAACAGATGCTTCAAGAAATAAGCAAGTGGAAGATGAAACTGAGGAAACTATTGTGTCAAAGCCTGCTCCAACAATCACTGTAGATACACAATTAAAAACAGCTATAGAAGGTCTTGCTGCTGTTCAGGAACTTTTGCAAATACCTCATATTCAGGCATCAATACAAATGTTGGATGGTTTTGTTCAAATGCTTAAAGAACGATATGTATTTCGAAACCCAGATCCAGTGGTTATTCAAGAAATGATAGATGAGTCTCATTCTCTTTTATCCAAAATTAAACCAATAAAAACAGAGATTTTAGATGTGTTTCGAAATTTATCTAATGAAGAAAAGGAAATCTCTCGCATAATTAGAAAAAAAGAATGGATAAATACAAGTAATAAGGAGAAATTGATCCAATGGAAGCAGCAATTGGAAATGTATTTGGATGATTTAAATACACGAGATGAACTTCTCATCAAATTAGAAGAATGGAAATCTGTGGTCGAAATTATATCTAAGAAATGTAATGATATGTATTCAAAGATAGAAACAGCAGATAGTTACTTTGAACGGTTGCAGAGGGAAGGTGTTTATGGAGTTTCTGTAGAATCTTTATTAGTTGGTGATAATGCAATGTTAATCCAAAAAGATCATCATCCATTGAGATTATTAGATCAATTGGAAGTAGTTCTTAATGATTATGATGTAATACAAAAAGATATATCAGATGGAAAAAGGAATTTAACTCCTGGTATTAAAGAAAAAGCAAAAACGAATAGTAAGCGGATTAGCGATCGACTTGAAGAATTGGATAAAGGTCCGGAAGATACATATTTGATTGAACGAGAAGGAGAAAATATAGAATTAACATTATTTGAGTTTCAAATTATCTATGTGTTAACTCAATGGAAAAGTTCTCTGTATCACGGAAGAGGCAAAGAAAGGCTTGCTAAGACAATTTGTAAAACGTTTTCTGATGCTGCTTGTGATCCGACTGTACTAGAACAAGTATTAAAAAAAATGTCTTTGAAAACAGCAGGAAAAAATAAATTATCAGATTTGCTTGATGCTGAATTATTGGAAGAATCCGATGATTTATTGATTATGTGGGGAAAAGGAGCGACCAGAGTTTTTATTCCAACACAAAAAGCTCGTGATGCAGTGGATATATTGTCTGTAACTGAAGATGATGTAAAACCTAAATTTATGTTTGATCCTCCATCTGCAGAGAAAATTAAAGAATTTGATAAAGAAGCAAACCTAGAAATCAGAGAAGAAAGAAAATTAAAAAGGAGTCTTGAGTCTAAAAAGTAATAGTAACTGTTCAGCAATTGACTTTATGAAAATCAAGCAAAGGTCTCAATTAAGTAATTACTCCAATCTCGTACCATGAAAACAACAAGTAAGGGCTTGGGAAAAAATAACCTTATTCCAATTTCATCATAGCTTCACATCATCTAAATTTCTAAAAAAGTCTCAACATA
>CAZQFO010000164.1:0-3994 GCA_964592695.1 uncultured Candidatus Peribacteria bacterium | reverse complement strand
CCTCTTTTGGCTTTCTGATGAGGATAGTTAATATTTTAATCTTGGAAGATCCGTTTCAAAACCGCCCAGAAATTTCTCGAAACGTTCCGAATCATTGCTAACAAATACATTGCAGCAGATAGCGATGTGAAACGAGAAGTACTCAATTTGTTTTTTACGAAACGCACCCTAAATAATGGAAAGCTACTATTAAAGCCAACTCATGTCGTTCAAGAGGTGGCTAAAATTGCGAAATTGAATGATGGCTGGCAAGGTTGGAGGATGTTCGCACCTTCTTCTTCAAAAACATAGTCATCTGAATCAAACTTTAGGAATGGTTCATGTTTTCTTGCTGTTGAATCAAGCGATAAATCAACTCCGAAAACATCTCTCGTGTCATACCTTCGACCAGATTTATATCAGCTTCATCCAATAATTCATTATCGATGGCATATTGCAGATAGACCGAAAACCAGGAGTTTTTATCAATCCCTTCTGGAAGATTCGAGACTTCGTAATCCGATAAATCGATCCCAAAACTCTCAAAGGCCATCTTTAGTAACTCGACCTGATTAACGGTTTTTCCTGGCTGAAAAGTACCGTCATCATATCCTTTTACAATTCCGCGTCGTTTGGCTTTTTTTACATACCCAGAAAACCAAGCTGCCTCGGGGACATCTTCAAATCCGCTCGTTTCATCATCGGTATCAGGACCTTCTCCCAGCGCTTCCAGAAGAACCTTCAGTGACTCGGCTCGATTGATGGGGTTCTGCGGTCCAAATGACCCATCATCATATCCATCCAAAATGCCTCTCTGTTGTAAGAAGATTACAGCGGCTAGCCTCTTGATGAGTGCTTTGTCTTCGAAATGTTTCACGGGATTAAGAGTCGCTCGAAATGGTTTGAAGTATCGGGCTCTTCTCACATTTTGCAAATAATTTGGCTTTGGGGGATATTTCTTTTTCACCTCTTCTTTTCGTTCAACATTCTGGTGATGGGACCGAGGTGCGCCAGGAACAATCCTACGCGTACGAATGTTCGAATTCCTGGGGGTATTACTTCTCGTAGAGAAGGATTTCTGGCGTTGAGTCTTGATGGCAATTCCCTGGTTCGGATCAAGCAGGAGCCCCACTCTTGAGTAAGAGTTTCCGACTTGGCAGTGGAAATACTCCGTGTCTGGTTTGAGATCCAATATATTTAGAATTCGGTTGGTAGTAAACTCAGATCGGACGGACGGCCCATCGGGAGAGCCTTCGTTACAGATCGCTTGGAGCACTTCCAGTTTTTTCGGTGGTTTCTTCGTCGTAAGGGTTATGGAATCAATAGAAGACTTGTGTCGGATGATTTTTATCCGTGGAGGACGGAGGGAATCCAGATCGGAGGAAGAATCGTTGTCAATAAACTTGAGCGATGGTTTTTCTATTTGTGGTTCTGCTTCATAATCATTTATCCAAAAAACTTTTTTGAAGTCTTCCAGAACCGAAACGGTGTGCTGCACTCGGTTGTTTGATTCATTGGCTTCAACAATGAGATTGAGATCATCTGCCACAATGGTGAGATCGTCTCCTTTTTTCAGAAGGTGGTTCATATCAAATTCGTGGGAGGTGCAGCTTTTTTTGTCTAACGGATATTTTATAATCCCACGGTGTTCAGATCGAGGGGTCATGACAGAAGTAATCACTTTGGTGGAAAGGGGGAAGTTTATGTATCGATTTCCAGTACTACAGACCTGAACCTTTAGGGTATCGGTGTTTTTTGTGTAGGATACCGAACCAATCTGCAAGTCTACATCGTTGCCTTTACTCTCAAACAGTATTTTTTTTCGGACATCGTTATTGTGTTCGTTTTTTTCTCGGATTTCATTCTGTGGATCGACTATGAGATAGAGGGGGTAGCTACTGCCCGAAGACAGGTTGAAGAGTTCGGGGACAAGACCCGTTGTTCGGACCTTTGTGCAGCCGTGTTGGTTGAGATGGTTTGCCGAAGCAAAGAGTGGGGTAACCCCTCGATTGAATTCCATTTTAATTTCAGCGGTTCCTATCTGAGGGGGGATGGGACCTGCTTCATTACAAACCTCCATTTCGATTTCACTTTGAGAACTACTGGAGGCGCGTGAAAAATGAGGCACTTTTACTATTAAATCAGGCAATTGCTGCTGATATTTGGGAGTGGTTCCAGCGTTCTTCCCAGCTCCAAATTTTATTTCTATACGAGCCGTTTCGGGGGACTTATTGGGATCGGTGGATTGACACTTCAGCATTAATTCCATAGATTGGGGGCTATTCTTGAAAGATTCGATCATGCTCTTTGCAATGAGGTTGTCTGTTCCCCAGGGCCCATACCTTCTTTTGGACCAATCATCGCCTTCGGCCGTATAAATGTTATCACTGGAGGCGGAACAGAAACTGAGGGTAGAATCCCATTCAATAGTAATGATGCTTCCATAAGGAATAAATTCGGGAACCGAACGAAACCCCTCCACGGATTTAACCCTGAAATCGATGCTGGCAAAAGTGATGTTTGTTCCAACTAAAAGAGCAAAAAAGCCGAGGAAAGCGAATAGCGATTTTTTCATTTTGTTTTGGTTATTTTTTTTAAGTATACGAGTTTTTGAGGAAATGGAAATTATGAAGAAAAATCTAATAAATACAGAAAAAAATCCCCAAATATTTGATTTTGAAAGGAAGAAATAACGAAGTATCAAAATAGCCTCGCCTAAGCGAGGATACGCAGATTGTAGTCATTTCTGACGTGGCTAGCAAGGCTGGAGGATGTAACTGAGAGAAGAACAAAAACAAGGAATAACTAAATTTCAGCTTAACAGGAAATTGACTAATAATAGATTAGGCTACTGACTGAGTTTGTTCGAGTGGTGGTAGGCCAAGAGAAAGTAAATACAACCATTTGGTAGAGCTTTTTCTCACCTTATCGAAAAGCTGCCAATTTTGAGGAAGACCAATCTCATTGAGCATTACGGGGAATACCTTTTATCCTGTACCAGGTGGTCATGTAGAAACCATAAAGCAATTTGCAAATACAAAGAAAATCTGGTAAGATGTCGAGATTTTTTAATCTCGTAAAAATGAACATCTCATTAGAGAAGGCACTGATTCCAAAAGAATGGCAGGGCATTTTTGATGTGGAAACACTTGAAGAAAAGCCAAAGGAATTTGTTTTGACACTTGTAGAGAAATAGCATCTTATTCCTACGGAACTACAAGGAAAAGAATGTGTACTAAATGGATATTTGGATAATTTAGAAATAATAGACTTTCCTCTCCGAGGAAAATTAATGTACATTTGCTTCAAGCGACGCAGGTGGAAAGAAAAAGGAAAAGATGAGTCATACCATAATACGTATCGATTCCACAGAAAGTGCATGAAAACCACCGATGGATTTGGGGATTTTTTAAAAGAACTTGATAGAGAAGAATTTGATGAGTTTTGCAGTGCTTGGCCAGGTGTTCTCGATTTCTGGGAAAAAGATATTTAATTGGTATCGGAATGTTTTGAGCTGTTTTACTGATCCCTTGGTACAAGAAGCACTACATCATCACGATACAGTAGATAAAGATTTGATCGATAAAATCACACAAAGTCCAAAGACAATATTTGTGCCTATTTTTTGTATCGAGAACTGGGGACCAAATATGACAATTGATGATAAAAATATTGGTGGAGAGGGGTATACAATCATCGCTAATAAGGATACAGGCAAGATTGCACTCATGATAATGACTACGAAGTCTCATCTCATTTGTGCACTCCTCCAAAAAGTACCCATATCTGTTCGAATGGGAGTGAAAAGTATCACCAAAGATTTAGCGAGTGGATACGATTGGGTAGCCAGAACCATGATGATGAATGCCTCTCGAATTGCTGATAAGTTTCATGTAATAAAACTCGCACTGGAGGCTTTGCAGGCAGTTAGAATCCGACACAGACAAGCTGTATTATCTAAACCTTAAAATTTCACGAAGTAAAAATTTTTGAATAAAAAAAGTGCATTAATCGC
>CAZQFO010000163.1:0-4011 GCA_964592695.1 uncultured Candidatus Peribacteria bacterium | reverse complement strand
TTAAGACATTCTCTTATACTCAACACTTCCCAGCACACGAAAAAAGAAATTACCCTAAACACTTGCACAAAATATTGAAACACTGCTACAATGTAACCGTGTTTTACTGATTTGAAATTATAGTGCGTCGGAGAGAGGTATACTTACAGTATCTTTCAGGATTATCAAAAAGAACCAGGCAAAAAGCCAAATGTCCAGGACGTGAAAAATAAATAAAAGTTCATGTATTCGTATCCTCCCAAAATTTCAGTGTAACGCCTTCACATGAAATGCGGGAAACTGCATAAACACTGGATGAAGAAATTGGATTTTTAGGATTTACATTGGAATTTTGGGAGGATACATGTATTCATTATCTTAATAATTTAAAAAAATGAAATCGTACAAAAATGTACTCACAATCGGACTAGTCGGAATCACTCTAGTGACTACTGCATACGCTATTAGCTGGCCCTCAAGTCCAGCAGGCGAACCAGAAAATGGAAGAGTTGGGAGCTTGATTTTTCCTGATGTGGAGAATTCTCGAGTGGGGATAGGGACGACGAATCCAACAGTAAAATTAGAAGTATCCGGAGTTGGAACCGATTATACCAATAAACAGGTACATGTTAATGCATATTCAACTGGTATTGGGTGGGAAGATATGCCAGCATTGGGATTGACAAAATCACATTCAAACACATTAGGGGATATTCAACCAACGGTGGATGGGGAAATTCTTGGTCAATTTGGAATAGCAGGTGTTAATTCGGAAAATCTTGCATATAATAGCATTGCGATTACGGCTGTTCAAAATGGAGATGCTGGTACTGGACCGATTCCCGGAAACCTGCTTTTGCAAACTGCTGATGGAACAAATCCTATGACTACCAGAATGACGATAACCTCTTCTGGAAATGTCGGGATAGGAACGACGGATCCAGAACAATTATTACATATAAATAGCGATGATACGGTTTGGACTGCGATGCAAGTTCAAAATAATGACACCGGGGGAAAAAAATATGCTATCGCATCGACAGGATCTGCAAGTGCTGTTGGGGCAGGGCTTCTTACATTTTATGAAGGAGATGGTGTCGGACATAGAATGGTAATAAAAGACGGAAACGTCGGTATAGGCACGACGGATCCAGTCGGAAAACTTCAAATTAATGCAGATGCAGATAGTAATGGGATAAATTTACGAAATGCTGCCAATAATGCTATTTTTCAGGTCTACAACACAGAATCCGCAGGTGCTGTTGCATATGTTAGGCAGGATGATGCTACGATTGGTGTTCAATTGGCATCTGATGGGAGTAGTTATTTCAACGGCGGAAACGTCGGCATAGGCACGACGGATCCGGAAGCGAAGTTGGAGGTAGGTCGGACAAAAAGATATTTAATAGTACAAAAAGTTAATACGGATCCTGGTGGGAATTTATGTGCAATTGATACCAATTCTGAAGAAGCAGAATCAGGGAAACCTCCTACAGAAGATATTGGATATCAATGTTGGGATAGAGCTTTTAAATATGATCCTGCGGAATGGCATAAATTAGAAGTAGTTGACAAATCTTGGGAGGCGAATGAATTTAGAACATCTGATCCAGGTTCAGTTAACTATTGTGCGGCTGATGTCGACCCTTCTGAATTGGAAACGACAAAAACAATTCCAACAGAACAAGAAATTGGTACGGAATGTTGGGATAAAAAAATTCCATATTGGTACAAATTTATAGCCAGGAGAATTACAGAAAGATCTTTTGATATTGCTAGTAACGGCAATGTAAATATAGGTGAAACGAGTGAAATACATAACTTAAATCTGGAAGGATCTGTTGGTATAGAATCGTATTCTCCAATGATTTATTTAAAAAGAAATAGAGATTATGGAGGTTTTGTGCAAGGAGTTCAAACACAGCTTATGGATGGAACAAATAACTGGTGGTGGGGAAATTTACACGAAGATCATTGGATGGTTAGCAAAGGAGCATATAATAATATGAAGTTTGTGATAAAATCAAACGGCAACGTCGGCATAGGCACGACGGATCCGGGGGCAAAATTAGAGATATCTGCCGATACAGAAAATCAGTTACGTATAAATGGAACTCGAACTGATGGGGATTTTTCGGGGATTTGGCTCGAGGGATTGTGGTCTAATTCAAATGAGGCGGTGTTTGGAATTGTCGGCACAAATGATCATTCTTCTGATATATTAGATGATAAGTTTAGGTTTCAAATTAAAGATGAAAATGGTCTCTGGCGAAGACCTATTATGTTTGAATCTAACGGAGATGTTCAGTTTAATGCGATTGGTGGTTCTAGTGGGACAATGACTATAAAAGAAGACGGCAACGTCGGAATAGGCACTACTGACCCAGTAGAGAAGCTTGTTGTGGATGGAAACATTTTATTGCCAGGAAGCACTACAGCATTAAAATTAAATACTCATGGGAATTACATTAATGCAACACCTGCTGGGTTCAACTTTAGAATGTCAGATTCTGGAAGTGGAGAAGGGGAAGATATTCGATTTGTTGGGACAGGAGGAAGCGAGGTGATGAGAATTAAAAACACAGGGAATGTAGGGATAGGGACGACGGATCCGGGGGCGAAGTTACATATAAATACAAATGATTCCGTGATAGCTCAATTTAATCGAAACTCTTATGATAGTGCAGCTCGTTATGAATTAACAAATGGAGGGATCCAATTATCTGTGTCTGATGATGCAGGGAGTAATTGGTTAGAAGCAATGTTAGTAAAAGAAGACGGCAACGTCGGGATAGGCACGGCATATCCGGGGGCAAAATTAGAGATATCTGCCGATACAGAAAATCAGTTACGTATAAATGGAACTCGAACTGATGGGGATTTTTCGGGGATTTGGCTCGAGGGATTGTGGTCTAATTCAAATGAGGCGGTGTTTGGAATTGTCGGCACAAATGATCATTCTTCTGATATATTAGATGATAAGTTTAGGTTTCAAATTAAAGATGAAAATGGTCTCTGGCGAAGACCTATTATGTTTGAATCTAACGGAGATGTTCAGTTTAATGCGATTGGTGGTTCTAGTGGGACAATGACTATAAAAGAAGACGGCAACGTCGGCATAGGCACTACGGATCCCCTTAGTCCTTTTCACGTTAATATAGCTACAAACCAGAATATAAGATTTAGATCTGAAAGTTCAGAAGCAGAAATAATGGTTGCAAATGATGTTGGTACCTTAACTCCTTTAAGGATGAAGGCATCAGAATTTAATTTTAACAATGGAAACGTCGGCATCGGCACAACGAGTCCGACGCAGACATTGTCTATAAGTGGCGCTATGAATATTACTCCTAGTGCTAGCCCACCTGAAAACCCTTCTGCTGGAACTATATATGTTGATAGTAGTAGTGCCGTGTGTGTATATATTGGTGGAGGATGGACATCTATTGCTGGAGCTGGTACATGTGATTAGGGTTTAACAAAAAAAGAAGATACCAGATGTGTGATAATTTTTGCCCAAGTTCGAGAAACAAAAGATTAGGGATATTGAAATATCGCTGATTTTTTGTGACGATGAAATCGGGTAAAAAAATCGCATAGCTGGTGTTTTATTTTTTTGTTAACCCCTTAGGCTTTTCTTTTTTTAACCGCCTTTTTGGCTACCCGAGACAAAGAATTGAGACTTTCTTGGACTTTTAGTGGCACTTCCATCACCTCTGGCTCATCGATAATAAGTTCCTGTTGATCCCGAGTCGATTTGATAATAATTAATTTTAAATAGGCCGTAGCAGAAATACCCATATCTTTTGCTTTTTGGGCAAAAGGAACCCAAATTTGATCTTCTATACGAAAGTTTCTGGATCGAATTGTCATTTTTTTTAAAATAAATAAAATGCAGAAATAGTATACACCATCCTTCCTTACTTGTAACGCAAGTAGCTTTACATGAAAATGGGGAAGTTATTTTTTCTTGAGTCCTTAGGGTTTGGAAGTAAATAAATGTTCAGAAATTTGATAGGATTTTTGTTCGTC
>CAZQFO010000162.1:0-4107 GCA_964592695.1 uncultured Candidatus Peribacteria bacterium | reverse complement strand
GTACTAATAGATTGGCATTGCTGAAATCTTAGATTTCAATCTTTCGCCGTTAGGCTATTGTTCTGGGGGGCGTGTTTGACAGATTGAGTTTTTTTTATTATTACAAGATTAGGTTTTATTTGTTAATTATTCAAAAATGTTTCCTGAGCAAGAAAAAACGCACATTACAGTTTTGCAAGAAAACTGGTTTATGGTTTTGGCAGATGAAATTGAAAGAGGTGATCAAGATACTATAATTATTGTATGTAATAAAGAACACTTGGAATGGGGAAAGAAGATTGTGAAGAAAATAAAAAGCAAAGTTCAATTAGAACTAATGATTCCGGAGGAAAGCTTATATTCACCTCTAGCAAGTAAAATTGTTAATGAAACAGTGGATTCTGTTGGTATGGCAGTAGGAATTATTGATGCCGAGTTTACTGATTTTCAGTTGATGTCTTTATTGGCTCAGATCTGTTGGGATGATGGTGATATGAGGTCTCACTGTGAGAGACATTCGTGGTTTGATAAAATCTCACATCTTTTTATTGAAGATGAGGGAAAAAATCTTCCTTCTTCAGTAGTGTGGGCTGTTCATAGTATGGCAAGTATGCGAATGAGATGATTTAGGGTTCTGGAAAAAAATATTTGATAGGATTTTTGCTTCGTATTCAAGGAAGGAAAGTTGTGGTAATATGTCGAAACTTTGTTGACGACTTGTTCTCCGAAGCCTATCGTAAATTGAAAATCCAGCGAAGGAGGGTGAAGACGAATAAAAAGATATCAAAATGGGTAGGTTATTTTTTTCTAGAGCCTTTACCAAGTTTCTTAAATTGATACTTTTACTGGAACTGAAGTTTTAGATGAGGTAGTATCTGGTGCTCCCAAAATCCATTTTTGAAAAAAATTCTGCCAAAAATTATGAGCTTTGTTGTTTTTTATAGTACAGTTGAGGATTTGTTCCAGATGAGATTGAACTCCCCAGAT
This sequence comes from uncultured Candidatus Peribacteria bacterium, assembly GCA_964592695.1. Lineage (GTDB taxonomy): Bacteria > Patescibacteriota > Gracilibacteria > UBA4473 > UBA4473 > CAZQFO01. Next base: position 3,141 of record CAZQFO010000162.1, on the reverse strand, counting down.
GTTTTTGGCATATTGTAATAAATATGGCATACCTTCCGGACTTTTTGCTAATACTCTAGTTCCTTTTGGCACGTGTGACACGTATTCCTGATGAAATACCTTTGTGGGAATTCGAGTCCCTGATTCCAGAATCAGTTCAGATTCATTTTTGAGGAACTGACTAGACCTGGTAATTTTCCCTCCAAATATTTTGGCTATCAGTTGCGCCCCAAAACAAATGCCTAAAACAGGTGTTTGGTGGTCAGAATGCACTAATTTTTCTGTTGCTTTTTGAATCCTTTTTATCCATTCATCGTTTTCTCCAATGCTATAAGGTGACCCACTGATGATTATTCCGTCAAATTTTTTAGAAAGAATATATGTTTCCAGTTGTTTAATGTCAGTTTCTTCGGTTCTTATTGTTGTCCAGTTTATAGGTTCAGAAAAAAATCGGTTAATAGAATAAATATGATCATGGGCTAATTTTCTGTGTTTTATAGGACAAGACACATGGGGGTATTTGAATCCCAATTTGGGAGCATAGTTGGATATGAGTAAGAAATTTTTCATGATTTTAATACAAATAAAAACCACCTCTGAAATTAAGAGGCAGTCGTTTTTCTATGGAATAATATTTTATTCTAGCCACAACACCCCTTTTTTTCGAAAGAGAACGAACAACAGGTGGTTGAAGAAAACATATTCATCGATTACATTATCGAAATGATTTAGAAAAAGTCAAGTTTTTTTGTGATAAACACCTTACAGATTCTCCAGTTCTGCAAGTATAGCAGCTTCTTCTGCAGCTTCTTTAGCTTCATGTTTTGCTTCTTGTGCTTTAATTTTTGCCTGTTCTGCAGCACGACGTTTCCCGAGATCCTCTGCACGACGCTGTGCTACGGCTGGATCTTCTCGTTTTTTTGCGTATTTAGCCTCGATTTCTGCAAGTTTATCACGTTCTCGAATCAGGATATCACGAAGTTTTTCAACCTGTTCGGTATTCATTACCTCCGTGAGGTTAAACCAGTATTGTCGCTCTTCGTCGTTCATGGATTCTGATTTGATGATCAGGGTGACGAGAGCTGTATCGTTTGAGAGCAGGACTTCAGGAATAGTGAAATCTGCAATGGTTTTTCCGGATGGGGTTTTTATGGCTGGGAGTGACATGAGTGTTAACTTAAAATTAAAAGAAAAAAATTAAAAAAATAGAGATTTATTTTTCATTTTTTAGCCAGTTAAAGAATGCTTTCACCGATACAAAAGTTAGATCATATGTTAGTCCTGTTCCATCTAATTCAAATCGATTTTCTGGAGTCTTTATATCTCCATAAGGTAATAATGAATTAACAGACCTTATCTCTTTTCCTTCTTCGGTTATAAGATCATTTGTCCATGCTATATTTCCACTAACATCGTGAAATGCATCTAATTCATCATTAAACTTTTCACCTATATTTTTAGTAAAGTTTATTAGATCTTCTTGGGTAATTGGATAAGGAGGTTCTCCCCAGAATTTCGTATCCAGTTTTAATAACGATTTTATAGATGGTTTTAATATTCCTTTTTCTTTATCTGACCATAGTTCATTAATATCAGTTGTTTTAACTTCATCACTAATTTTACCCTCTTCTTGTTTTGTAGTTATAAGTTTTTGGTCTTCAATTTCTTTATTGTTTTGAGCTTCCTCAACTTCTTCAATAAGTTTATCTGACCACCCACTAGTTGCTTCTTCAAAATGATCTCCTTCTTTTTGTTCAAATTTTGCTTTATTAATTTTTAATACTTGTGGAGAATTGACATCCTCTTTATCTCTTGCTTCAATTTTAATATTATCTTTATTGCTCCATAACTCTTCAAACTTTTCTTTTGATATTTTTCCTTTATTATTTTTGATGGCCCAATCAATTACCTTTTTAAAATTTTCATCTTTCATTCTTTTTTCATATTCTTTCGGACTAATATGAATGTCTTCGATATTTACTACGTTTTGTAATTTTTTGAAACCCTCATCTAATTTGGGATACTTTTTCCATTCTTTTCGATTTTTTAACATTTCTTTTGCTTTGCTAAGTCTTTCTAATTCTTTTTCTCTTGCTGTTTTTTCTTTTTTGTCTTTATCAAAAAGTGATTTCAAAAATGGCACATTTCCGAACATTTTTTTGAGCATTCTTAAGAACTTTGCTATCGTATATCCTAGTCGTTCCAATCCACTGATATTGGTTTCTTCATTCAGATATTCGTCAAAAGTTTTATTAATTTTTCCTTCTTTTAACAGTTTTTGGTACTTCTTTGAATATGAAGAATCCCAGTATTCTTCGGGAATAGTACTCGCCAAATCATAATGTAGCGCTTTTGTTTCTAGTGCATCTTTATCCCTTCCTTCCGCATATTCTTTAGTTTGTTTTAGAGTCAGATTTTTTGTTTCACTTGCTACTTTCGCAATTTGGCTCAATACTTCAGGTTCTACTTTTGCAATATCTACTTTTTTTCCTGATAGTGTTCCTGTCATATCTAGAGTAGCAGCTAATCTGGTAAGACTTGTTTTTTTTACCGGAATATCTCCTTTTAGAAATGAACTTAGTCCATTGTTCTTCTTTTTAGTTTTATTCTTTTCGATTTCTTGTTTTGCAACAATCCATTCTCCTTCCAAAAATGCTTTAATTCTTTCTGGATCTGGATTTCCTTGGGTATCTACAAGTCCTTCTTCTTTGTAAACATCCGAATACTCATAAAATAGGTTTCCAGCAGCTCTTGTTTTCTGTTCTCTACTTGCTGCTAAATTATTTGCCTTTTCATATTTAGCAACCTCGTCTTGAAAAGCATTTTGGATATCACTATCTGATAGATTTTCGTATTTTCTAATCAGTTTTGCTAATAAATTGAGACGTTCATTAATAGGTAATAACTCAATACGTCCCATGAAAACACTTCCTGATTTGTCATCTAATATTAATTTTAATTCTCTTGTCTCTTTCATTTCTGTTACTATCTCAGCAAACACTTCCGGAAACTCTTTTTTGCCATTTGAAACCGCATCTAGATTCTCTTCATCAAGAGATCCCCTAATCGCCTTTAAAATTTCTTTTTCTTCAAGAACAGATATAGTCTCAGGAGAAAGTTTTCCTGATTCTACCATATTTTTCAGATGTTCAGTTACGACTT
>CAZQFO010000161.1:0-4291 GCA_964592695.1 uncultured Candidatus Peribacteria bacterium | reverse complement strand
CTTAACCGCTTTATAGAGCCAAATGTGAAAATATTTTGTCGAACTTGGGTCAAGATTTATGTTAGATTTGGAAGATGTTTTGCGTGAAAAATGGGAGGCGTGGCCAATCCCACTCCGAGTATTTTTTGCGTGAAAATCTTTCAAAGATGACATGAAGATTGAGATGAAATTGGCTAGTTTATTTGATTTTTATTCCTAAGGGTTAACAAAAAATAATTTTTCAGCTTGTTCCTAGTACAATCTGAATGTCAATCAAATCTTCATCTGACAAAAGATCCCCTCTGTCTTCTGTTTCGATTGGAGCCACTAACTCAGCCTCTAGTATTTCGCTTAACATTTTTGCAGTAGCATACGTTTTGTCTCCCGATTGATTATTGATAAAGGTTCTAAATACTGGCTTAGAAGTATCGTAATTACCAGTTTCTATTACATGAAAACCAAACCGTCTCAAGCGTATAGCTGTTTTTTTTGCTAACCCCTGAGTCATTGATCCATTTAATACTGATATCTGAGCATTTTCTAATAAGATATGTGGTTTCCCAAGAACTAATCTCATGTACAGTTGTGTGTCCCGAAAGTTTTCTGGGAGCAGTACAAACTGTCCCCCATAAAATTCTCTAGCTGGGGTGTAAAGGAATCCATCTTTTGTAGATGGATTATCATTTAACACTGCCGTTACTGAGTTCTTATAATCAATTGTCACTGCCACCTTTGCTAACGAAATCAACTGAGGAATTCCTATGTCAGTATTAATGTTCTTCTTGAAAATCTGATAAAACCTTTTTAATTTTTCCATGTCTGTTAAAACTCCTTGATCAACTGCTTTTTTTCGCATAGCCATTAATAGATCTTGTTGTCGATTGGCTCGATCATAATCAGATGTGGTTTTCCTTGATCGAGCATATTTTAATGCCGTTTTTCCATCAAAATGATTCATTCCTTTTCTTACGATAAATGTTTGATATGCGTAATTATCAGCTGGATAAAAAGGATCCTGGATACCTTGTGGAACAAAAATATCCACTCCATCTAAAGCATCAACTACTTCTTCAAATACAGAAAAACGGATAACAGCTGCATAGTGAATATCTACACCAGTAAATTTAGTCATAGCTTTTTTTACGGTTTCTAATCCTTTTTTGTCTCCTCCTTTGTGTCGAGCAAGTGCATAAATTTCATTTATCTTTCGATCTCCTACATCAGAAGAGATAAACAAATCCCGAGGAACACTCAAAAATGAAGCTGCTGGATTTTTTGGATTTATAGAAATGACCATTATGGAATCAGATAAATTTCCACCCTCTTCATTGTCACCGGCTACTCCCAAAAAAAGGATATTTGTGTGACCAAAATCATCTTGCTTCAAGGGCATTATAGAGAGTAACGAGGCTCCATTATTTGAAAATACTCCCGTACCCAGCACCATAGCTCGTACTGCAAATATACTAGTAAGCACAATAGCAAGTGTAACGAGAGCCGTTCTCTTTGATCGGATCCAAGTCAGTGTCTTCTTTAAGAATTTTTTCTTATTTGAAGATTTTATTCTTTTTTTCTTAAAGCTCATCGGACAAATTGTATTGATAAGTGAAGTTGTTTCAAGTTCTTTATTGTATTTAGAATGTAAATATGATAAAAGGACAAGGGGGGAAGCAAGTAATTCGGATGTATATTTTTATTACTCATTTACTTTCGGCCGTGGTTTGGGCTTAGGTCTTTTTTTAATTTTTGGTCTTTGTGACTTCTTATGATCGGCTATCATAGTCTCTAATTTTCCTTTTTCCGCTACCCATATATCGATCTTACCTAGGTCAAATCTGGTATTTTTTTTGTTAACGGTGATTACATCTGGAAGATTGGTTGCCTGGAATTCGTAGAGTGTTTTGACTTTTGATTGAGGAATAGTTGGTTTTAATCCTTCTACCAATGGCTGTAATTTATTGGGATCGAAGTAATCGTCTAGGCGAATACCGATAAGATATTCCCCAACCATAATTGGAAAAGATTCAATTTTTCCGTCTTTTACAGGGATGAGACCTTTTGGGGCAAATATGGAGCTGAGTTTTTCAATCTTTGGTCTAAATAATTCCAAGTTCCCTGTGAAAGGTTTTCCATTTAAATGTATTTCACCACCACTAATAATACCGGTTGCAAACTTATCTTTATTGAAATAATCTTCTTTTGAGTATCCCATACGATCCTTCCTTTCACCGTTTAGTGTTTTAAAATATTTATTCTTATATAGCTCGTCACAATCACGCAAAGGACAATCGCTTTTGGTAAATGGTTTGACATTGAAACCAGCTCTTTTGAAGGTAGCAAAATTTAGCCGTGCCGATGTAGATCTTGATAATTTCTGATACACACGAGACACACGAGGACTTAAAACTCCAAATGTTTTAGAAATATTACCAAGAGTTAAACTTCCAAGTATATTCCCCAAATTATGCATCTTTATTTGCTGCTCTTTTGCGTATCTAAAATGTTCTTCGATTGGAGCATTTAAGAGATTAAAAAAACTATCAAACTGTCCACTCCTTAGATAATGATATGCTACTTCTTGAACCAGGATATCAGAAACAGCATTCGATAAATATTTATTATGCTCCCAAAAATCTACTAATTTTTCACAATTCAGAAGTGGTGTTCCTGATGAAATTGGAATATCTACGTTTGACCCGGCACCGAAAGGAAGATTACATGTTTTCCTTTCGATAAATAATATATTTTGTTGATTTTTTGCATTTTTTAGCAGTGTTACAGAAAAATCCGGATCAGTAATAATATCCCCACGAAGATTATCCAACTCTTCACTAACCATTTTTTTGTAATCCATGTATTCGGAAAAAGTACTTCTTGGTATATAGCTTATAAAATAAGACATCACCAAAGATAACGGTAATAAAAATGCTAATAGCTGTAGGTACTTCTTCAGATTTCCCATTTGCGCAAAAATTGAAATCTGCTTTATTAGGCAAATTCCAATACCTAAGAACAGTGCTATTATTCCGGCAACAAAATATCCTTCAGTATACAAAAAATTAATTGGATAGCCTCCGAAATTTATAGATGCCTGCTCAAAAGCCTCACGAACTTGAATAGGAGAAAAAAGTATTTTTTGAGCAATGCCCCCATATATTAAAAACAATAAAACAATGATTGGGATTAATTTTTTTCTATGCCCTTTCGTTTCAAAATAAACGGACAATAATAAAAGAAAAAATCCGATTAAAATGATATACAAATAAGGCACAACATTATCCGTAAGGACAGGGTTTAATAAAAATAAATAGAAACAAATAATAGCTACAATAAATAACGCACCCCATTTCCACGTTCTTGCGTCTTTATTCAGCGTATATTTTCTTAATAAAAATGGAATCAAACTTAAGATAGAAATAGCACTTAACGTAGTGATAAACAATAATTGATTATTTTGTAGTAATTCGACATATTTAGTATTGTTTATGGAAAAATCTTTAAATAAATTAAATGTATCATCAGAAATTAACACTGTGTTCAGATAAGAATTATATGTAAAAAGAGAAGCTAAAGATTTTTTGATAAAAATTATAAAAAATATTGAAGTTGCTCCCAATGCCGGCAAAATCACCCACAACCAAAAATTCTTCCAGGGACTCTCAGGTAGATCTAACTGATCTGATTTAGGGGTATCAAAAAAACTCCAAAAAGACTTTTTTGGTTCTTCTTTCTGAGGTGCGGTATGCGGAACTTCAGGTTTTTCTTTTTTTTCTTCATTTACATCTATACTTGTCCCATTTAAACCAATTTTCTTTATCTCAGCTTTAATAGTTGAAACTGCTGGATCGGCATGAAAACCTTCATTTTCTTCGTCTTTTAGTGTGTTATTAATTGTTTTATCAGATTGCTTTTCTATTACTGCACCTTCAATCGAAGAATTTACCGGTTCAGGGTTCCATTCTTCTGTTTTTTCTTCCTTTTTCGCTATTTTCAATAATCCCACCGCCTGGTCCCAGATATCGGCATCAACCTCTTGGGACATAGCTCCTGTTTTTATAACCTCCAAATCATGCCCCTGACCCATATAGGTTTTTATTTTTTGTGCTAATATTTCGGGAGTAAGTCTTGGATCTGCCATTTTTATTTCTTTATCACCTTGATCATATATCTAATCCAAAATCTTTACCAACAATTTTTGATTTTTTAACTTTTGTGGTACGATCAGGAGATTTTTCGTATCAAAAAAAATAAGTATCCCCCCAAAATTCCAATGTAAATCCTAAAAATCCAATTTCTTCATCCAGTGTTTATG
>CAZQFO010000160.1:0-4324 GCA_964592695.1 uncultured Candidatus Peribacteria bacterium | reverse complement strand
TCCTCGAATACGAAGCAAAAATCCTATCAAACCTGGGGATTTTATTTTTTTCCAGCCCCCTAAGGAATAACTCACACCCGTTTTTTTATACTCAGCCCAAGAGTCCTTTAGTTCTTGAACAAACTCTGGTTTAATTTCCCCCTCAGAATCTTTTGAAGCAATTTTGGTAATTTTTAAATGATTAATACTGTGATTTTATGGTATTCAATGGATTTCCTCAAACAAAACAGTACAATATCCACACATTACCCAATGATTCACTATACTCCTACCAACACTATTATCAACAACCTCGAACAGATACATTCTGTCTGGGGAGTTATTATCAATGCAAAAATCGTCCCTGAATGGGAACAAAAGTTACTAAAAATCGCCCGACTTCGTTCAGGTGTCTTTTCAACTCGAATTGAAGGGAATCAGATGTCTTTGGAAGAGGCTGAAAAATTCCTTGAAGGCAAACCTATCAAAGCCAGAGAAAGAGATAAAAAAGAATTGAAGAACTATATGTCTGTACTCGAATACATTGAACAAAAAGCCTCCGACAAATCCATCACCGAAAAACACATCCTCGAAATTCATGCCCTCGTCACCAAAGACATTCTCTCAAAAGGACTTCAAAACCAATACCGAGAACAACAAAACGCCATCTACGACCAAAAAGGAGGGCTCGTATACATGCCGCCTGAATGGAAAGAGGTTTCGAAGTTCATGAAACAACTTCTCGAATACATAAATCAAGAAACTGAAATATCCCCACTCATTCGAGCCGCATTACTGCATCATTGGTTCGTTATCATTCATCCATTTGTGGACGGGAACGGACGAACTGCACGAACATTGACGCAGATGTTTCTGTATCAAAACGGATTTGATACAAAGAAATACTTTTCACTGGAGGAATACTACGACACCGACCTCAATAATTACTACAAAGCTATTCATATCAGGAACAACTACTATGAAACTTTTGAACAGCAGATAGACAGCACTTCATTCGTTGAATATTTCCTCACAGGAATGAACTTCGAATTAACAAGACTCAAAACTCAGATTAAACATATCAAGGATGAAGAAAATCTTGAGCAACGATTAGCGGAAAAAGAACTTACCAATCGGCAGATTCACTTCGTACTTTTTGTAAAAGAGAAAGGGCAGGCTAAATCACAGGATTTCCTTGATAAATTTCATGTGAGTCTCGCAACTGTAAAAAGAGAACTTCAAATCCTTGTAGAGAAAGAGGTTATTTTATCCATATCTAAGGGGAAAAACACACATTATGAGCTGAATATGAACCGAATATGAGCCGAATCCGAAAATAGTTTGTATTTTTGCTTTTCACTCTGCTATTCTAACTTTGGAGTAATTAGGGGTTAACAAAAAAAGAAGATACCAAATGTATGATAATTTTTGCCTGAGTTCGAGAAACAAAAGATGTAACTATTCAGCGTAACCTAAGGGTTCTGGAAAAAAATAAAATACCCAGGTTTGATAGGATTTTTGCTTCGTATTCGAGGAAGGAAAGTTGAGTCATATTGGTAATATGTCGAAACTTTGCTAAGGGCTTGGGAAAAAATAAGTTTTCAATACCAAAAGATTAGGGATATTGAAATATCGCTGATTTTTTGTAACGATAAAATCGAGTAAAAAAATCGCATAGCATGGTGTTTCATTTTTTTGTTAAACCCTTACTGAGGAAAACAAATTGATGATTCATGAAAAACAAACTATAGTTAATTTATGTCATACTTCTTTTACATTGCTCACTGTGCAGACAATACTCTATATTCTGGACACTGTAGAAACATAAAAAAAAGAGAAATAACACATAATAAAGGAACAGGAGCCAAATACACCAGATGTCGACTACCAATAAAAATAATCTACTTCGAAACATTCACCACTAGAAGTGACGCAGCAAAACGAGAATACGAAGTAAAAAAATTTACTCGAATCGAAAAAATTAATCTCATCAACTCAAAAGACACCTAAACCTGCTACACAAACTCATCCTGAATCTCCATTATTGCATCCGAATCAAAAAACACTGCTCTTATTTTTCCACACAAATAAAAACTTCCCATTACAACAACTGTCCCATCTAATTTCCGAGCAATTGTCAACGCCTTTATAGGATCTTCCTCATAAATTACCCGTTCCAAACCTTCTGCTTGAGAATACAACAGTTCAAAAAGTTCTGCAAACTCCTCCATATTCCAAAATTCTCGATCCCCCTGCACCTCTGTCCAAATCACCATATCAAAACACGGCAACACTTCATGAAAATCTTCTAAATTATGATTCCGAGCCATACCAAAAATTCCAATTTTTTTTCCTGGAATTCTCTTTATTTTTGGCAATAAATATTGAAAACGATCTATTGCATGAGCACCATCCAAGATAATTTTTGAATTAGGCATCTTTTCCCACCGAGCAGGAATCTGTATTTTTTCCATTACAAAATTTCCATGTCCAATTATTTTTTCACATATATTACGTGATATTCTTTTATTTAACTTGGATTTTACCCCTTTAATATAATGAATAGGCGATTGCGATTCAGAATTCAATATTGCACAATATCTTTGTTCACCACTAAGATTTAATACCGAATCCTCCGTAAAAATCCCGGCTTTCTCTTTTGCCATAAATGATTGATCATTATTAAAAATTTCTAAATGATCTTTTCCAATAAATGTTAACGCAGATATCCTTTTTCCTCGAACAGCATTTACAGCATCCAACCGACCACCAAGTCCAATCTCGCAAATCAGAATTTCAGTTTTTGAATCACAAGCCGACAAAATTCCTGCCAACACAACCGCCTCATAATAAGTAGGAGAAAAGGGGAGTTGAGTAAATAAATCCCGAATCCGAAATATTGATTTTGCAAATATATCCTTTGCAATCAATTTTCCTCCTATTCTGATTCGTTCTGTCACTACTTGCACATGAGGAGACATCAAACAAGCCGTCTTGATTCCTTGTTTTTGTAATACATCCTCAACCATTCGACAAACAGTCCCTTTCCCTGCCGTCCCCCCTACCACAACTCGATATCGAAACAAAGTATCGGGACGTCCTAATTTATCTAACGCCAAATTTACCACATCTAAACTTGGCAATTTAGCATCTCGAAAAAATTTAGCTTCAGAAGCTAACTCATCAAGCCATGCTATCACCTCTCCAAAAGAACTCATTTTAACGATAAAATTTAATTAATCCTCAAAACCGCAATCTCAGGAGGGTTAAACAACCTCGCCCTAGGCCCAACTTCTCCTACCCCACATGAGATAAATATTTTAGAAACACCTAAATCATATAAATGACGTTCATATTTTTTTCCATTATTTGTTGGAATCGTTCCGGGCAATGCTCCAATTCCCGGCACTCGAATCTGTCCACAATGCGTATGACCAGATATAATCAGATTTGGCCTTTGATCATCAGCTAATTCATCCACTATATCCGGAGAATGAACCAATAGAATTTTAGGCTGAATATCTGTCCCCAAATATGTCTGACGCCAACTATGAAATTGTCGATCATTATCATCCATCCCCATAATCCAAATACCTTTTTGGGTCCAATAAAATGATTCATTCTTTAATTCCCGAATCCCAAATTTTTTCAGATTAGATGACACAGCTTGGTGCTGAATAGTATTTGCCAGTTCTGTGAGCCGATGATCATGATTTCCCAGTGTAGCGATTTTTAAAGGAATATTGAGATTTTTCAAAGGAGCCAAATCACTTCCAAATATTTTTGCCGGACCATAAACAAAGTCTCCAGGAATAAAGATTGCATCAATACTATCGAGCTTATTTATTTTTTCAACTACTCTTTGTACCCATTTACTATCCTTGTAAGGACCAACATGAATATCCGTAATTACAACGATTTTCATAGTCGGCAAACGATCATCTTGAATATCAAATTCACGAACCACTAGTCTCTTCACTTCTATAAAACTTCCATAAAAAATAATACTAAAAAAACTAAGCATTAGAACGGAAATTAACCATTTAGGATATCTCAATTTAGATTTTGGGTACCACCAAACACATGTCCCCATCCAAAAAAAACTTCCCAAAAGCAGAAATGTAAGCAATTCGTATTGGTAATAACTAAATGGATATTCGTAAAACATATTTGATTTATAATCAAGTGTACAAAAAAATATACCTCAAATCAAGAATTAGCCCCCCCTTCACTTCAGAGCTGTTCAATGCTAAAAGCTAAGAACCACTACAAATCGCTTTTTCTGGCGCTTCACGAGGTTGAGCGAGGCACGAGCGAAACCTCGGGAAAAGCGCCATTGATGCCG
>CAZQFO010000159.1:0-4333 GCA_964592695.1 uncultured Candidatus Peribacteria bacterium | reverse complement strand
GAAGACGAACAAAAAGACATCAAAATGGGGAGGTTATTTTTTTCTAGATCCCTAAGTATGCTAAAACACCGATAATATTAGTTATCGGTGTTTTATTTACATTTTCGTACAAGGATGATGATCAGATAAGATGGTATTCTTGAAGCTTCGATGTCAGTACTTCTTGAGTGAGAGGTTTGACTAAAAATGTTGTACAATTTCCTCTGAAATATGCTTCTATAGCTTGTCTACCTGAATCCAGTGCCGTTACTATAAAAATTTTTGCTTCCGAAGCACCGGATATCCCATTTTCTTCTTCAAAGGTTCTCATGTTTTTCAGGACCGTCTGTCCATCCATTTTTGGCATCATGATATCGAGCAAAATTAGATCATAGGGTTCATCCTCATTAATTGCGGTTTTAAACAGATCTATTCCTTCCGGTCCATTTTCTGCGGTGTCGATTTCATGAGTGAAGGGCTTGAGCATGTCTATAAAAACCTTTCGGTTATTTTCTTGATCATCAACGATCAGTGTTTTCATGAGAATCCAACCTTTCTGTTAGAGTTATTAGTGCTTCATTGATGTGGGATTCTAGATTTTGTAGCTGTGAATTTATTGCGTCCATATCATCAGTCTCAAACTTGCTTTTTAATCGAATGGCACTGGTTCTTAGCCTTGCGGCGCCTGTGTTCTCTGCGGCGGTTTTGATTTTATCAATCAGCAGTTTTGACTGGTGTATTTTTTGGGAGTGAACAATTGCTTTCAAGACCTTCAAGAGTTTTGGAACGTTTGCCAAAAAAGATTTAGATGATTCGATAATGTCCGTCTTATCTTCTGGTACTGGTATCAGAATAGGTTGAGTTTTTTTCCTTTTTCCATTGTTCTTCTTAGGCGGCTGTAATTTTTGCGCAAAGGGATGAATTGCCATCAAAAGTTCAATAGCACGATATGGCTTTCGTAGGTACCCATTCATGTCAGAATCTAGAGTTTTTTTCTCGTCCTCCTTAAATGCGTGTGCTGTTATGGCTACAATTGGAATTTTTGTTTGGGTTGGTATTTTTCCATTTCGAATTTCGCGAGTGGTTTCATATCCATCCATAAAAGGCATTTGAAGGTCCATCAGAATCAGGTCAAACGATGCTTTTTCTAGATGTTGTAGTACTTCGAGGCCGTTTTGAGCGAGGGTGATCAAGTGTCCGGCTTGTTCTAGGATTTCTATGGCAACCTGCTGGTTATTGAGCATATCTTCTGCCAAAAGGATCCTGATTGGCCGGCATTTTTGCATTAAATTTTCAAGGTGAGCTCTGGATGAAGGGGGTTGTGTTGAAGTTTTTCCGAGACACCAATTGATAGCATTCAAAAGTGTATACCTTTTAATTGGTGTTTTTATCTGGATAATTTCAGTGTCATCCGACCAGATGTTTTGAAGTTCCGAGTATCCATTGGTAGGAACCAATAAAACCACTTTTTTTGTTCGTTCTGGTTGGAACCATGAAATATCCTCCATGATTTGATGATCTAAAATCAGAACATCAAAGGGGTGATCGGAGCTTGTTGATTCTTGATGCAACTTGAAATCTATTTCACTGCACACCTCTGTTACCTCTGTCCCAAAAATCTTAAGATTGTACCTTAGTATATCTCGAGTTGTTGCATTAGGGACAAATGTTAAGACGCGAACCCCTTTGAGAGGCATTTCTTTTGGTGGATTTTTACTGTTTTCCTGTTGATTTGAGTCGTCACTAGTGAAGCGGCATCCTCTTTTGAAATCAGCCATAAAGCTGAATACAGAACCTTTTCCTTCTTCACTGTTAACTTCGATTTCTCCTCCCATCATGGCTACCAAACTTCTGGAGATAGTTAAACCCAGACCCGTTCCTCCAAACTTGCGTGTGGTGGATCCATCCGCTTGTGTAAAACTCTCAAATACATCTCCCAGCATGTCTGATGGAATTCCGATGCCGGTATCAGCAATGATGAAATTGACAGAACATAGATCGGTTTCCAGAGACTGGATTGGTTGTACTGATACAGTGACTTCTCCTTCTTCCGTAAATTTTATAGCGTTGTTTATAAGATTTAGAAGTACCTGTCTTAATCGAAGAGGATCTCCTTTTAGGGTTGGAGGGCAGCCGTCTGCTATATGGCAATTAAACTCTAGATTTTTTTCATGAGCCCTGAGTGCCAAAGATTCACAGACATTTTCTATTTGCCCGAGAAGATCAAAATTAGTCTGTTCCAGGCTTAGTTGACCGGCTTCGATTTTGGAAAGATCAAGAATGTGATTTATCAGTTCCATAAGCGATTGACCAGATTGTTGCACGATACGTATGTAATTATGCTGTTGGTGATTGAGGTTGGTATTTAATACTAAGTCGATCATACCAATGATTGAATTCATTGGAGTGCGGATTTCATGATTTATGTTGGAAAGAAACACGCTTTTGATGCGATTGGATGATTTGGCAACTTGTAGGGTGCTCTCCAATGTTTGGAGAAGTTGTTGGTAGCTTGTATTATCACGGATAAACGCAGTGAGAAACTTCTTTTTCCCTTGTGAAGTTACTATAAGTGACACCTCCAGAGAGATGATTTGTCCGTCTTTGCAAATTCCAGGGAGATAGACTTTGCGTTGGAAAGTATATTCATTAGAGGAGATATTCCATTTATTAAGTGCTTCGTGGTGTTTTTGTCTCAGGTTTGGTGGAATGATAAAATTTGAGATCTCTCGACCTATCACTTCTGCTTGAGTGTACCCAAAAAGGTTTTCTGCTGCAGGATTGTAGTCAGTCACTATGCCATCTTCGTTGATCGTGATGATGGAGTCCATTGCGTTTTCCAGAATCGAACGAAGATGATTCTCTTTTTGGGTTAGTTTATCGATTATTTTGATACTCCATTTTTGCAACCAATTGATTGTGGTATTGATATTCATGAGAGAGTCCTCCAGAATTTGTAAAACTCACTATCCTATCAGGATGATGAGTCGATTTGTATGTAAAACAGTATCTGATAAGAAAAATCACAGTCTAAAAATGCCTCTTCTTATTATTAATCATCACTAATCATTATTCATTACTCATCCTTTTCCCTTGTCCGAAATGTAAAAGAGCTGATTCGATAAGCATTAAATTAATCTCATCGAATACCTTCCTCGTGATATATTCCATGTAAACCAAATGTTTAATGGATTCAAAATAATGAGGACTATTAAAGTTCCTTTTTTTGTGTAAATTTAGTAAAAGATTTAGTATCCTCCCAAAATTTCAGTGTAACGCCTTCACATGAAATGCGGGAAACTGCATAAACACTGGATGAAGAAATTGGATTTTTAAGATTTACATTGGAATTTTGGGAGGATACAAGATTTAGATAGAGTCAAATTATGAAGATGAAAAATTCCCAAAAGTATATTGACAGAAGTTTTTGAAAAATTGGATGTTTTATTATAAGTGAATTTCTTGCTTTTATGAACAAACTTATTAGATTTTCAAACAATCTTGCAGTAGTATGTTTTGCTTTACCCACATTTGTAGAGGGTTGAAGACTAATTCTCTGCGGGGATTGATTTCAGTTTAAACAGGAGAGGATATATGTCAAAGAAACAGAAAAAAAAGAAGAATAATAAGAAGAGTAAGAAGAGTAAGAAATTCAGGAGGATATTAAAAAAATTCTTCAAAAACGGATACTACATTGGTCAAACACATGATTAAGGAGGAAAAACGCATGGCACTATCTCAAAAACGCAAAAGGAAGCAGCAAGCCAGAAGGATGAAAAGAGCAAACAATCCTCGAAAATTTTACCGGACAAATGTGCAATTGGGAAATCGTTTGAGAGCACAGTACGAATGCAAATGCGGTGCTAAGTTTTTCAAAAGAGGACAAGTGATGTACAAGCATGTGTGCCGATAGATAATCTTGAACTGAAATTAAATAATGGAGCGTCTCATTTGAGACGCTCCAAACATACTTGTTTTTACGATTACATTAATTATACTACAATTAAGCCTTGCAGAATTATGCTTCATTTTACCCATAATGGGGTTGAAGTTTAGCTTTCTGCGGGAGATTAGTATTGGTGTCCAACCAGGAGGAAGTGTTATGATTTTAACTAAGAAACAAAGGAAGAAAGCAAGAAAAAACCGGAAAAAGAACTGGAAGAAAGTTAAAAGATATTTTCGCATAAGATATAGAATCGATCATCTCCAAGATTGATCTATCTGATACGATGTTACGTTGGATCCAATTTTTGGAGTGTCAAACTACGACACTCCATTTTTTTTGAAAAGAAGCGTAGAGATTAGGGTTCTGGAAAAAAATAAAATACCCAGGTTTGATAGGATTTTTGCTTCG
>CAZQFO010000158.1:0-4378 GCA_964592695.1 uncultured Candidatus Peribacteria bacterium | reverse complement strand
CGCCCAGATGGACGAGTCCAAAACAATCCTCCCCCAGGGTTTAGTAAATAAAAAGCTTTCTACAAGAACCCTTCAATAAAAAAATACCCCCTCAGCACAACCTGGGGGGACATCTTTTTGTGTTTATTTTGAAAGTGCCCGGAGGCTCTTCAACGCTCACTTACTTTTGAACCCTACACCATCACCTGTCGAAACAAATGATAGCTGCCACATTTTTTTGCGATTGAGCGGGCTGACCCAACAGTGAAACTCCGTGAATTAAAATAGAACCTTCACATGCGTTACCGGAATGTTAAATTGATCTCATAGACTGCGTATCCGGCACGCACAGTTTAACGTCTTTTCCAGACAATCTCAGACGGGAATCTTTTTGTAAGAGGTAATTCCATTTCTTCGCATTGCTGCAAAGACAGTACCTTTAACGCTTCATGCTACAAAAGCCGACGAATTGTTTTCCGCCCGATGAATCGGGTAGCATGGGGGGAGAATTCTTCTTCCGATAGATCTGAAAATAATCAGTTTTCAAACCTGGGAACAAAAGGAAACGAACTGTCAAAGAACGAACACTTTAACAATCTGAAATAAATCAAACTGTTTAAGCATTATAGCACACAAAAAAACAAAAATCAAGTGTTTTCTGGGCTTTTTTTGGTGTTTTGGGGCTTATTTTTAATCAATAATTTGCCTTTCACAAAAAAATCCATAACTTGAACTCAACATTCATAGTTTCATAACTCAATGTCCTTATGACACACCAGCCTCTTCCATTTCTCGAAAAAGAAGACCCTGAAATTACAGCAGCAATCCGCGGAGAAGAAAAACGCCAAGAAGAAGGGATCGAATTAATTCCCTCCGAAAACTATGTGTTTCCGGCTATTCGAGAAGCCATGGGATCGATTTTAACCAATAAATATTCTGAAGGATATCCAGGAAGAAGATATTATGGAGGACAAGAATTTACTGACCAGGTCGAAACACTAGCGATAAAGCGTGCTTGTGAACTTTTTGGATGTAAATTTGCCAATGTGCAACCCCTCTCCGGGGCTCCTGCAAATGTAGCTACCTATTTCGCGCTTATGGAGCCAGGAGATACGATTATGGGGATGGACCTGGGGCACGGAGGACACCTGACTCACGGACATCCCGTTACATATATCGCAAAAATCTTCAATTTTGTACGATACAAAATGAAAGACATAGATACCGGAGAAATTGATTATGATGAATTAAGAGATACCGCAAAACGAGAAAAACCAAAAGTAATTCTAGCTGGTTTTTCAGCATATTCTAGAGAGTTAGATTATGCGAAATTTGTAGATATCGCACGAGAGGTCGGAGCGCTAGCTGTAGCTGACATGGCACACATTGCCGGACTTATTGCCGGAAAAGCCGTAAAAAATCCATTTGATTATGGTTTTGATGTGATTTTGACGACCACACACAAAACACTTCGTGGACCGCGTGGTGGACTGATAATGAC
Organism: uncultured Candidatus Peribacteria bacterium; assembly: GCA_964592695.1. GTDB lineage: Bacteria > Patescibacteriota > Gracilibacteria > UBA4473 > UBA4473 > CAZQFO01. The sequence continues at coordinate 2,898 of CAZQFO010000158.1, read as the reverse complement.
CAGAGAAGATCCCGAAATTGCTAAAAAAATCAACAAAGAGGTATTCCCCGGATTTCAGGGAGGCCCACACATGCATCAGATTGCGGCAAAAGCCGTTTGTTTTCGAGAAGCATTACAACCAGAATTTAAGACATATGCACAGCAAATATTAAAAAACGCAAAAGCCATGGAAGAAGTTTTTCGAAGTCGAGGAGTACGAATGCTCGGAGGAGGCACTTCAAACCATTTGATTTTAGCTGATGTATTTGGATCCCTTGGAATTCCAGGAAAAGAAGCCCAAACCGTGCTAGACGAGGTAGGGATCACGCTCAATATGAACATGATTGCTGATGACCCACGAAAAGCCCTCGATCCATCTGGAATTCGGTTTGGAACACCGGCTATCACTACTCGTGGTTTTATGGAGATTGATTGTGCAGCTGTGGCAGAGTGGATGATAGATGTGTTAGCAGATAGGGAGAATGAAACGCTAAAAAAAGATGTGCACTCTAAAATTAAGGAAAAATGTAAGCAATTCCCAGTACCAAAATAAAATTATCCCATTCTTTTTTTGAGTTCTACAAGTGCTATTATTATCTGAGGTTTTTCCATGCTGCCTGGACCTGAAACAAGTAATGTATCAAGGTGCTTGGCTCCTTCTGAGTCAAAGCGATCCATATCAACTTGATCCCTAATGTCATCACTAACATTTTTGGTTGCATCTTTAGCGACAACTACTAATTGACGTCTTTTTAATTGTCTCAATTTATCGGGAGTCGCAGAGGCAAAACTTGGAGCAGGAGGTTCGGACATTATTTTTTTAAGTGCCACAAGTGCTGATATAAGTTTGCCCTCATCCATATTCTGTTCATATGAAGTCGTAAGTAAAGAAGCAAGCGCTTTATCCCCTTTTGAGTTACTAGATCTTAATTCCTCCATAATGAGATCTCTAAATTCTCTATCCAGTCCCTCTTTTGCATTTCTTGCCGTAGGTACTAACTCTCGCTTCTTCATTTGCCTTATCTCATGTGGAGACAGAGAGGCAAAGTCTTTGGTTTCTGCTACATCTTCGCTAATCTCCTTTCCATTTCGATGCCATTCCATAAATTTATGAATATCTCCATCATTTCTTCTTGGACTTTTTACAAAACCTTCCAATTGTACCATTTTTCCTCTACTATTACCAGAATTCCTTTCTCTTGATGCCGCAGCAAGTATTTGTTTTCTTTCCTTTGGAGTAGTCATTTGATTTAACACCCCTTCTGCTAATTGTCCTTTTTTGTTGGAATGCTCAAATACAATTTTTTGAATCTTTGGAGACATTCCCGCAAAAGAACTGGGAGTCAGAGGTTGTGGAGACCCTGGTAATGTTATGTGCTTGCCTTGGCTTTGCATTGCATCAAAATAATTCACCATAAGACCTTCTATTTTGGAAGCCCTGCTGGGAATATTATTTCCTGCTAAAAAATCATTAATTTTGCCTGCCATATGCCCATTTGGAACACCATTGGCCTTTATTATTTTACAGGAATAGAGATATTTGGAACCATCAGGAGCATTGCTGAGTGCTCTTCCTAGCTCCTTACTATCCACAGTTCTTCCCTGAGAAGGTTCTTCTTTTCCTCTACTAGACTTACCTATCGATTTTTTGAGTGCTTGTATGTACAGTGCGGCAGTATTGCTTTTGGTCAAATCTCTATCAAAATTAGTATGAATTTTACTCAGCTGAGATCTATTTAATTTTCCTTCTAGTTTTCCCACTACCATATTTACAGAACCTAATGACAACTCTTTTACGCTCCGATGAATTTGATTGTAATTACCGGATCCTATTGTCATAAGCATATGAACCTGAGTAGACTCTCTGTTGGTGTCTCGTTCAACTTGTCGGGATGATAATTTTCCTGTAACATTACCCTCCATTTTATTCAATTCATCAACAAGTATTCCATGTGTTGAATTCTCTAGTTTTTGTGTATCATCAGCTAATCTGTTCAAATTGCCTGCAAGTGTTTTTATAGACTGGTTAATTTTCGAATCCACTATTTTTCCGATGTCTCTCGATTCCAGATGAGACCTCCTTGCGATATCATTTTTTTTGTCTTTTGTTTCAGTTCCTGACTTATGAGCTTCTGATAAAACTCTTTTAAGCATATCCCCGGCAGCCTTATTTGTGGCATCATCTTTGTCAAAACCACTCTGATCAGTATTATTAACTTTGTTCTGGAAATTCCTTACGGCGTTCTTCAGCTCTCGAGTGGCATCTCTGGGGCTTGCTCCCTGGCTTTCATATGACGATGATGATTCTGGTCCTCTTCTGGACATGTTATTAAAAATTAAATAATGAAAAATATCCGAGTTTCCACCCTAGAAATAACAACAAAACGATTATTAAAAACGTGATGATAATTATTAAAAAAGGAGATTCTTTCGGTGCTTCTGATATATCCTTTGTTTTCAAATTTTCAGTTTTGACTTTTGTGGTGTCCTCTATCGCATTAAGCTCATTTTCCAATTCTTCCAAAATATTTTCTTCATCTTCTCGACTTATTTCTTCTATCATACGATTAGTTGCTTTTTGCAGATCGATTTCTCCTTGTTTTATAGCAGATGATATTTCTCCTTGTGTTTCTGATATCATTTTTACGGCATCCAGAGCTTGTTCTTCTGGAATTCTTAACACAATCTCTCTAATACCGGATCGTTGTTCTTCTGAGATACCTATCATTTGTGCTACCATCTGGAGAGCTACTTGTTTTGGAGACTGTTCGAGAGATATAGACATTTTATTATTCAAATAATCAAACCATTATACACCATTAAATATAAAAACACAAGAGTAATTATTGTAAATTGTCCGAGAAGGGGTAATTCCTTTTATCCTGTGCCAGGTGGTTATGTAGAAACCAAAAAGCGTGA
>CAZQFO010000157.1:0-4424 GCA_964592695.1 uncultured Candidatus Peribacteria bacterium | reverse complement strand
AAAAATCTTTCGATTTTTGGCTAAAGAATGCGTTTTTGAAATCTAAAACCCGTTCCAAAATCGATGCTTTCAATTTCGGATCATCCTTGATCATTGCTTTTAGAGCTTCTGGATCGGTAATACTTGTCATAGTTTGTTTTCTTGGATGAATTGAGCCAGTACCACGACTGTTTGAGGGGAGAGTTGTGATACGGGATTTTCTTTTTTCTCTCGCATCTGGGAGAAAGCCATATATCTATTGGCGGAAAGCTTGGCAATTTCTGCCAGTTGAGGAGCAGATAGTTCTTTGTTATCGATTGATTGTTCTATCTGATCGAGTGCCTTGATGAGTACATTCGCATCCTTCTCCAGAACTTTTCCCATGATGTCCGACTTCGTCATCGCCTGAAAATCTGATTCCGTTTGCAGTTCCCCTCCGGTAAAAGAAGGTCTTTCCCTGAAGTAGTTATTGACCGATGTGATAGGGACTCCTGTGGCTTTCGATATTCTTTGAGGATGTCCGACATCTTTTGGGTTTAAGACGAGATGATTCGAGATTTTGAGATACTTGTTGATTGCCTCTAACTCTTGTGGATTTTTTTTCTTTGGCATTTTTGGCACAAGCTCCTGATACTTCTTACTCGTCCTCGCTTTCTTAAACGAGACATCAGTTCGACAGGTTTTGGGCGGTTCTTTTTTAGTCATCTTTGAGGATTGCTTTTATCACGTCACAATGGACGACAGAGTATTTTTCTTCTTCGTGTTTTACTTCTGCATCTTTGAATTTTGGGAATATCACGACATCGCCTGATTTTATGTCGGCTTTTACTTGTGATCCAATGGAGACCACTTGCATCTTCATCGGTTGTAACTCTTCATTGGCAGAAGTTATGATCCCAGAAGGGGTTTCTTTCTCGATAATTGAGATTCCGATGACGTTGTAATTGAGAGCTTTTAACATATTGAATTAAAAGTAATTGTTTTCGCTCACTATTGTTGCGTAAAAATAAAAATATTACAAGGCTTCCCTTATGACCTACTTCTTGAGACACTGAATTTGCTTTATCACTTTATATATGCTATAATAAGCGGTTATATCCGTATGAAAATTCTATATGCCCTCAAACAAACGCAGGACAAAAAATTCCTCCAGATCAGCGAAAGCTTTGGAGATCGTCCTCGTACACCTGAAGGTGATGGAGAAACAATAGATGCTCCAAAGAAAATTGATTATACGCTTACTCCAGAGGACGAAGCTCGTTCTGCTAGTCTAAAAGAGGCACGAGAAGAACGAGAAGCTGTAGAATCTGCTGATCGAGACAGAGAAGAAAGGGAGGATTATCCTCAATGGGAACGAGAGATGGAAGCAGCCTATGCTCCACCAGTTGCCCCCACCCCGGTTATAAAACCTGAAATTCGCCCAAATCCACAACAAAGATACGATCTTCGCCAACAGGCTTTGGATCAAAGTTTTGTCGCTGATCATTTTGTCCCTCAGTTAGCGAGGGCTTCTTCTGGGAGGACTTGGGAAAAACAACCAGACGATCATTGGTCTTTGTCTGGATTAAAAAGTGCCATTAATTTCACAGCAGCGACTTCAACCAATATGTTGGTAGTCGCTGAAGATGTGGTAAAATTTGCCGGATCAGTAGCAGTTGCCGGGTTTAATACTGTTTTTCATCCCATAGATACTGCGGGGAAAGTAGCAAACTTCTTTCGTCCGGGACTCATGGAGAGAGCAGGGACTTTCTTTCGAGAAATGAAAGAAGACGCAGTTACAACTTGGGATAATACCCCTGCAGAGGGACTTCTTGGAAAGGGAGTTGCCTTTGTTGCCGATGCTGTTCTCGGAGCAAAAGGATTATCAAAACTCGCAAAATTAAGAGATACCCCCAAAGGAACGACCGCCACAGCAGAAGCCACGGCTACTGTTATTGAGGATGTAGGAGCAGTCGAAAGTGTTGCAGTTGCCACAGGTGTTGTTGAAGCTCTGGAGACGGGAACAGAAGCTTTATCTTATGCAGATACTATCCGAAGACTAAACTCTCTTAGCCCGGACATGCTTCAGGCAAATCCAGAACTTGCACAAAGAGCCTATACTCTTAGACAAGACGTACTGAGGAAAAGTAGAGTTTCTGGAGAAGAGTATCTTAGTCAACAAACATATACAAAAGAAGGAACGCCACTTGAAAAACCAAGATGGTCATATCTTGAAAACACGGACAATTGGACACCAGAGAGAATTGCAGTTCAAGCAGCAGAAAAAAGGCAGTTGTACGAAGCAGCAGTTCCGTTGAGTGAGAGAATGCCTCCCAAAACATTAGTTCTTTTGAGGGGTAATTCAGGAGTTGGGAAAAGTACCACACTTAGAAGGTCAGAGCTTCCAGTTCTTCGTAGACTGAATATTTTAGATGAAAATGGGCAACCTTCCGGAGTTTTAAATCCAGATACAGCAAAAGGAGGCTTGAGAAACGCAGACAAAGTAGATGGAGTTCACACAGTTAGTCATCTACAAGTTCTTCAAGAAGGAGCAAAAATCACCCAAGAGGTCACAGATCAATTAATGGCAGAAGGACGATCTATGGTTCTCGATAAAAGATTTTTGACTCCCGAAGAAGTAATGAGAGCAGTTGAACCAGCAAAAAAAGCAGGGTATAGAGTGATCATGATTGATGTACACGCAGAAGCAGATACTTCTTTGAGTAGGATTGCCGGAAGAACATTTGAAGGAGATGATCCAATTGTTCCTACTCAGGTTATTAGAGACGGAGCAGAAGATGCAGTCCTTCATAGAGATGCTATTAGAAACATGCCTGAAATAGACGAGTATCACTTTACTCGAACTGATTAATATGCTATAATTTAGATACTATTAAAATGCCATTAGACAATTGGTCGCCATCGCCCCCAGAAAATAAAGAGGTTCAAAAAGAACCTTGGGATTATGATGCCTTCGTGATGTACCATGATGAATACGCAGATGCTCATCATCTCAGACGATACAAAAAAGATTCCACTACACCTCATTTTGAAACACTTTACTCAAAAGCTAAACATCACACCACTGTTAAAAGTTTCGCCATCGCTCGATGCCAACATGAACAGGCTGTAGACGAGCCACTTCCAAAGTACATGAAGGACTAATTTTTTTGTGACTCACTGTGAGTCACAGTGAGTCACACCACTCACGCCTTTTTATAGAGCCGAAATATTAAAACCACCCCACTAGACTGTGGCGGATTTTTCTGAAAATTTCTCAATTCACGCACATGCGTAGTTCTGTTTTTTGAATTCTCGATTGACAAAATCTATAAAATTTTTAGTATTACATAGTAATAACTTCCTTAAATTATGGAATATTCTGAAAAAGATACATGTGAACATATTTCAGAGGAAAGAATGTTAGAAATGGAAAAATATGGAAGATTGAAGATTTACGAGGAAATTTCTGGTCTTTTGCCAGAAAATGAACGGGTGGCATTTTCATTGGTTAATCATGTCCCTGCTATTCTTGATGACGAAATAGATACGACAAGTGAAAGTGAAAATCAGCTAAGCAGGGCAAAAAAAATATTAACACAAGGTTTCCAAGAGGAAAAAATAGAGACTACTGAAGTATGGGAGCAGTACGTTTATGAATTAGGACAAGCACTATCGAGATTGCAGAAAGATGGTTTTGTTCATGCAGTAGATATTTTTAATGAAGTTATTAACTATTGGGAGATTGAAACAAAAAATCTCAATAGAAGGGGACAAATTCTTAATTCCGATGATTTGGATAGTTTAAACCTTGATATTGGTAAATCTGTAAGCTTACAGTTTCTTTATTTATTGTGTCCGCTCTTGGATAGGCGTTCTAGAGAATCAATTGCATCTATTTACGGAATTGCCATAAAGTTAGCCGATAACCTTTCAGACTTAGGTGAAGATATTCAACGTGGAGAGATAAATATACCAAGAGAAAGTGTTGTAAGATATAATATTAATCCTCTAGACTTAAATGAAGGAGATTTACAATCATACAAAGAGTCAGGATTTGAGAGGGTTAAACAATGCTATAAAGAAGGGGATAAAATGGTAGAAGAGGTTTTAACGAAGCATCCTTGCCAAAGGGAGGGATTGCTTGCTTTCAAAGAATTTTGCCATTCATGGCTAAGACAGACTTCTGATGAAATGCAAGAGAAGAGTGAAAAAGACCAAGGATTGAATTCATCATAGATAAAATTTTATGTCTATCCCAACTTCTATTTCCCCCAAAAACGCATTAGTTCTCTGATGAGTTCTACCAGTTGCCCGGTAACGCTCTGGTAACGGTTTTTGATTTAATCTAAATTTGCTGTAATTTATAGTAAAAAAGAGGAGAAAAAGGTTTTTCCCAGACGTATGTTTGGGTGAATATATACAATTTGAAAATGCACACAGACCGAAGCGGGAGGGGGCGGGGT
>CAZQFO010000156.1:0-4501 GCA_964592695.1 uncultured Candidatus Peribacteria bacterium | reverse complement strand
GCTGACGGACAAAAAGACATCAAATTTGAATGGTTATTTTCTTCCAAGCCCTTAATCATTACTTAAGCTTTTTCCTCATAAAAGCAGGCTTATCATACTCTGAAGTTTCTTCTGGTTCTTCCTCGTTATTTACACCAAAAGCCTGCCTCATCAAAGAAGCATGCCCTGGTTTTTTCTTATTTTCAACATTTGAAAACCCAGTAGCAATCACCGTAACCTTCATCTCTCCCACATAATTACTATTTATCACAGCTCCAAATATAATATTGGCCTCCGGATCGGCAGCTTCTGTGATCACCTTTGCCGCCTCATCTACCTCATACATAGATAGATCATCCCCTCCAGTAATGTTAAACAGTATCCCTTTCGCCCCCTGCACAGACTGCTCCAAAAGTGGAGATTCTATAGCAGCTTTTGCAGCATCAGTTGCACGATTTTCACCTGCTCCATATCCGATTCCCATTAATGCTGTTCCTGCATCTTTCATTACCGCCTTTACATCAGCAAAATCAACATTTATCAAACCATGTAACGTAATAAGATCTGCAATTCCTTGTACACCTTGTCGCAATACCTCATCTACCACAGAAAAAGCATCCGTTAGTGGAGTTTTTCTATCAATAATCGATAATATTCTATCATTTGGAATAGTGATTAATGTATCAACACTTTTCTTTAATTCTTCATATCCCTGTTCAGCTTTTTTACCTCGAGCCATTCCTTCAAAAGAAAATGGTTTTGTAACGACTCCTACAGTAAGGGCCCCCAACTCCCGAGCTATTCCTGCAATCACAGGAGATGCTCCCGTTCCAGTTCCCCCTCCTAATCCACAAGTAACAAAAACCATATCTGCCCCTTTTAATGCTGATTTAATCTCTTCTAATGCCTCCTCTGCAGCAGCCTGCCCTATCTCTGGATTCGCCCCCGCACCAAGTCCACGTGTAGCTTCCCTTCCTACATGTATTTTACTCGCTGCTTTTGAATGAAAAAGTGCCTGAGCATCTGTATTTATCGTAATAAACTCTACATTTGCAAAATCCGAAGAAACCATTCGATCGATAGCATTTCCACCAGCTCCTCCCACCCCTATAACTTTTATATTCGCCACCGGAGCAACATCCGGAGGTACCACCGTTTGAGCAGTTGACTTTTCACTAGACTTTCTTTTGGAAGAACTAGCATCTAATGCCGATTGAAGTAAATCTTTCATCTTATAAATTGTTAATAACTTAATTATGAATTATCTATATTTTATTTTTTTCTCGTTACTTTTTTCAGTTTTTTCAGAAGTTTAATCTTATCGTACCACTATTTACCATACCAAATAATCTAAATCCAAAAACATCTCATGGGATCAACTTCTGAAACCAACCACCAAGATGATCTTTCCACCTTCCAAAATCAAATGATAAAAAATTCCCTGAATCTCCATATTTATGCGCAAAATGCAAAAGTCCAGTAACCGTCGCAAATCCGGGATCATCTATCCGATCAACTATCCCCTCTATATCTTTTGGAAAACCTATCTGTACCGGCAACCCCAATGTCTCTCTCGTCAAATCGACAAGTCCTGGAGTTTTGATAGCTCCTCCACAAATCACCGCTCCTGCAGGTAACATTCCATCTCGTCCAACCTTTGCTAATTCATCTCTACACAATAGAAAAATCTCATGATATCTCGCTTCAATAATTTTTGCTAAACGTTGTTTTGATTCAGAATGAACATCAGTTTTAGAAATTTGAGAAAGATCAATTTCTTCTCGAGCAGAAACCTCATCGGGCAAACAATTTCCATACTCAATTTTTATCTTTTCAGCTGTATCAATAGTACACCTCACTCCTATGGCTATATCATTTGTAACATGTTCGCCTCCGATAGGAATCACAGCAGAATAAATCACTGTCCCTTCTTCAAAAACAATGAGATTAGTAGAACAAGACCCAACTTCAATCAACGCCACTCCCAATTCCTTTTGCCGCCTATCTAATACTGATTCTGAACAAGAAAGCCCCGACGAGACAAACTCTCCAATATCCATTCCCGTCTGATATAAACATTTTTCTATATTTTTCATTGCAGCTGTCTCTCCCGTAATAATATGAGCTTCCACTTCCAATCGAATCCCAGACATTCCCACTGGATACTTAATATTGTGCTGTGAATCAACAGAAAAACTTTTAGGAATAATCCTTAATAATTGTCTATTATTTGGCAAAGAAACCGCTCTAGCCGCATCTAAAACCCTATCAACATCATCTTCCGTAATTTCAGCATTAGGACTATTAATGGCAATAACCCCCTTTGAATCATACATTTTGATGTGTGGACCTGACAGTCCTACGTAAACTCGATTTATAGCTTCTCCAGTCATCCTCTCTGCATCTTCCAAAGAAGCAGATATATTTGAAATAGCCTCATCCATATCTGTTATCATCCCCTTTCTAATACCAGTAGAAGGCGATATCCCTACACCAGTTACATTAATGATATTCTTATTATCCTCAGAAAACCCCACAATAGTACGAATCTTGGACGAACCAATATCTAAACCGGCTAAAACTCTAGGATTTGCCATATTTATTCTATGCTTATTTTTTTACAAAAACACTCCCACCATACCAGTCTATCGAAATTTAAAACCCCGTGCAAACGTTTTTTTCCACGAGACCGCTATTGAACTGTTTTTTTGCACAATTAACCATCAAGAAAAACACCCAAACAAAGGTTTCAAAATACTAAAAAAAAATTGAAAAAACAAAAAAATTGAACAAGCAAATCTCATATTTAAATAAATATCAAAATCACATAACACATATGTATAACATTTTCTCACAACATCACAAAAAAAACCAAAAAAAGCACATCAAAACATACTCATTTGCAATGAGTCAGTAGCTGAAACTGATTCACTTTTCTGTTCTACATTATCACTGTGTTCATAATTATTGATCACCCTTTGATATCGAGACACCAAAGAAACAAATTTCATTTTCTCTAAAAACATTAAAGTTTTATCAGAGACAAAACAAAACGGGGTATCAAAAGAATAATCCACAGGAACATCCAATTTAATTCTTGCTAATTTCTGACAATGAAAAGCATCATTTCTATATGTCTCAAATTTATCCTTCAATTTTGGCTTCAATAAATCTAAATTTGCATAAATATTTGTTAGAGAACCATACTCCTGCAAAAGTAACGATGCTGTTTTGGGACCACAACCAGGAATACCTTTATAATTATCTGAAGAATCCCCTACCATAGCCTTATAATCGACTATCTGTTCCGGAGTAACTCCATATCGAGCATAGGTTTCTTCAGCTCCATATATAAGAGAATCCTGAATTTTACCATTAGGCTTCACCAATTTAATTCTATCAGAAGCTAGTTGTAAGAAATCCAAATCCCCACTCAATATTTTCACAGAAAACCCTTGACCGGATCCTGACACTGCCAAAGTTCCGATTATATCATCCGCCTCATACCCAGGCAAAGACAACACCGGGATCTCAAAATGATCAACACATTCGAAAATTAAAGGAATCTGATCATAAAATTCATCATCAGCTTTTTCTCGATGTGCTTTATAATTTTCATCCATTTCATGTCGAAACGTTTTTTCTTTCGTATCAAAGGCTATAAAAAGTACATCTGGACGAAATATTTCGATTATATTAATCAACATCGAAGAAAATCCATACACCATTCCAATAGGTTTCCCTTCATACATCGGAGCAAATTTCACAGCATGATAAGCCCTATGCATAAGTGCATTTCCATCAATAAGAACTAGATTTTTCATAATTTTAAATTAGATAATATTGATTCAAAAATAAAAATTCCAAAACTCCTACAAAGTATACTATTCATCTTTTACACAAAGATTTCAAGCGATTTTGCTCGACTTTTACAAAAAAAACCTGTATAATGATCTGATAATAAAAAATTCACATGAGTTCCAATCAAAAAGCATTTCACATCGGATCATTTCTATCTCTCTCAAAAACAAACGAGGACTTAATCTTTAAAATACTAGAAGCCTGTGGAGAACTTGGGTATTCAGTATCTATAACCACAAATGGAAATGGAGCTAAATGTCTCGACCTAGGAGATAAATACAAAAACATCAAAATATTGGAAGACATACCTAAAAATAAAACAAATATATTAGGAAAAATAGACGTAATAATAATCATGGACAAACCATCTCAAGCAGAACTAAAAATAATTTTGGGAAAAGGGATTGTTCCAATTATTTCAAATGGCAACGGATTTGTAAATTTCGACCCCCAAACCGAATCAGGAAACGCATTTATTTACAAAAAAGATAATTTTTGGGATATGGTTCGCACCATTATACGAGCAGCAGAAAACCATAAATTCACATATGATTGGAGAAATCTGCAAAAAAATATTCAAGAAATAGCGACTAGTATGTAATTTTGGTTAAGGGATAAAAATTAAATAGGCTAATCAAGTTCGCTCAAGATTTATGTTAGA
>CAZQFO010000155.1:0-4517 GCA_964592695.1 uncultured Candidatus Peribacteria bacterium | reverse complement strand
TTCTACTTTTTTTATCGTATTTTCGCGACCTTGTCAAACTCCGGGAGCAGCTGGTAAAAAACGACTTTTTTCACGACAAAAAAGCCCTTATTTAGCGCTTTTTAAATTGATTTCTGGTGTTTTTTAAGGTGGGCTATTTATTTTAATTTTTTGTGGCTCAAATCCATAATAAAGAGCGGAAAGAACTTCCGTCATAGACTCCACAATTACCCCAAAGTAAAGAGCTCGCACAGCTTCCCACAAGGCACGTTTACTACTCATATTTTTCCAGGCAGCCCGAAATAATGGACAAGCGATTTGCTGGATTTGATCCACCATAAATGCCAACATCATCAACAACGCAAAAACAGTAGAAAGGTTTTTGTATCCGTGTCCGAAGTTATGTTCAAAATTATATCCTTGATTTTTGAGCGTGTTAAAAGTCTCGTTTTCTATTTTCCATCGTGCACGGGCTCCTCTCATTATTTGATACACGTTCTCTTTGGTCAATGGAAGATCCGTCACCCATGAGAAATGAAGTATTTTCCCCTTTTTGGTTGTTTCCCAGTACTCTAAAAAATTCACTTTTAAATCCTTATTTGATCCGTTAAGAGAGACGTTATTGATGAATTTAAATTTATGTGTTGATTTTTTGAAGTCTATTTCTTCATGCCACTCCACACGTCCATTCGATTTCGCTTCCTCTTTTTTCACGCACTCAAAAAGATATTTGTGATCCCCTTCTTTTGCGCCCAAAATAAATCGTATATCAAGATCTTGAAGAGTTCTGATATGGGGCGCATTTGAAGCTAATCCATCCTCCTCAAGGACGGTCTTTAGATGCGGATGATTGCGTCGAAATCGTTCTAGACATCGCTTTGAGGCATTCCTTTCACAATCATTTTTATTGTCTCCATCTTGTTTTATGATTGCTTTGGGGGCGAATGGAATTACTTCTTTTTGATCCGGATGCACCAAGCACAATCCATAAAACTGATGGTGATAACATATGGTTTTACCGGTTTTTTTATTTTTCTTTTCCAGACAATTTTCACAATAAATCGTATCAGAACTAAAATATCCTGTTCCATCCCCGGATATTAGGTAATACTCACCAAGAAAAAGAAACTTTAAAAGATCTTTTCCGCGTTGTAATTCACTAAACAGCCTTCCAAATATCGAGTAGAGGCGACTCGGAGTTACTTTATCGAGAATTTCTCTCATTCGTGTATCAGAAGGCACTTTCTCTATTTTGTATATGTTTCGGAGATTCCGATCGTTATTTTTGTTTTCATCAAATGATAATAATGAAGGAAACTTCAATGCAAATATTGCCAGTCCTGACATTAAACAGTCAGCCAAGCTGATTTGCGGATTGTTTTTTCGGTGATCCTGAATTTTTCCAAATTCTTCTTTTAAAATACTGATCAAACTATCGGCATTTAGGGGTTTCCGTATTTTTACTTTTGATTTCATCGAAAACTGGTTAAAATTTGTTTTTGTGCACAAATTTTAATCAAAAGTCCGCGAAAAGGTCAAGAATAAACACCCTTTTTATGTACCTTTAGAGACCTTCCGGGAATTGCTGACAAATTCTTGATCATGAATTGGGCAGTCCCGTATATGCACTTGATGCCTCAACCGTAGATCTCTGTTTGAGTATTTTTAAGAACGTTTTGGACATACTGGATATTGAGGTGGGGGCTTTTTACGTTATGGATCGAGGATACTTGGATTATAAGCGGTTATTCGTGATTGCTAGTACTCCAGCGTTTTGGATTACTCGAGCTAAAAAAAATTCAAAATTCAACCGTATCTATTCTGAGAAAATAACACCGAAGGAAAAGAAAGAGGGAGTGCGTTGTGATCAAACAGTGGTACTGACGGGATCCAAGCTTAAAAAGGACTACCCAGAAAAACTTCGACGAATAAAATTTTATGACGAAGGCAAGCAGAAAATGTACGTATTCATCACCAACAACTTCATCCTAAAGGCTTCCGAAATAGCCAACCTCTATAAACAGCGATGGCAGATCGAATTATTCTTCAAGTGGGTTAAGCAACACTTGAAAATCAAGGTTTTCTGGGGAGTATCCGAAAATGCTGTAAAAACACAAATATGGATAGCTGTGGTAAATTATCTGATCATGGCCATCATAAAAAAGAAGCTCAACCTCGAAAAAAGCCTCTACGAAATTCTACAAATTTCCAGCGTCTCTCTTTTTGATAAAACGCCTTTAACAGAACTTTTTCTCGACCCTATTGACAATGAGGTTGAACAGCGCGCTCAGCAGGCCTTATTCTAAGTAGGTTCCGAACCGCCCACTAGTAAATTAAATCTATTCCTGATTTTGATTAGATGGTTGAGATATTCTAGACAATGGAGAAGATCCTTTTTCCGATACATGAGTCGAAGAAGAACCAGTAACATTTTGAGAAGGCTGATTTGTTTGTTGCGGAGGGGAAGGAGGTGCGTTGGTCATTGATTGATTCGGAATTGTTTCTTGCGATGAACCTTTCTCCTTTTTTTTGTTATAAAAGAAAATTCCTGTTGCAACTAATACAATTGTCAAAATTAAGAGAAGTGGATTATAAAAGATTTTTGCAATGAGGATTGTGGAACCTCCTAGGACAAGTGCAATCACAATCCCAATCAAAATACTTATGCCTCTAAATATTGATCCAATAAAAGGAATTATGTTTCCTATGGCTTCAATAACACCTAAGAACATTACTACTCCAATAACCATCATTCCTAAACCCAATGCCCTAAATAGCCACATTTTTGTGGATCTTTCCGAGCTTAGAATTTCTTTTGCTCCTTCTTTGTCAGTATAGAAAAAACGATACAATTTATTTTCTCCTTCCCTATAAGGAGTTATCTTATTATTTTTAAGTTCCGCAAAAAGAGTGCCTTTTGCATTATTTGGAACGACTTCATAAGAAATTCTAACATCTCCGATTTCCGGATTTCCAATAGATCCTTTTCCCCTAAAAGCATAATTTCCTGACCTGGAAAAGTTTTTATCTTTAATTTGAAAGTCCATTAATGATTCTCCCTGTGGTAATTGTAACGTTCGCAATACTTCAATTTTGTTATCAACGAGAATGTTTTTAGCACGAAATGACGTACTTTTATAAGGAGAAATAATGTTTGTATAACCTTTCTCTTTAAATCTTGAAGCATCTTTAGGCTTTTCAGTCCAAACTTTTGAGTATGAATAGGTAGTAACTGTATCACTACTTCCTCCAACATTTTTTTGAGTTTTACTTTTTTTGGTTTCTTTCCATGCGTATGTCTCTGCTTCTCTCAAAAGCTGAAGCGCTTCCACCTCATTAATAACATCGTCTTTTAGTTGTTCTTTAGTACTTAATGTTCCTGAATAAGCCACAAACCCTTCTTGTGGGTTTTCTTGAGAAGCTATGATTGCTTTTTCAGTAAGTTTTGATAAATCTGCCGTTCCCTCATTTAGCCATAAAACAGGAAATGCCGCAATGAATAGAATGAGTCCAATAACTGCTCCAAAAATGGATTTTCCGATATTTCCCCCCAATGAACGATGTGTAGTTTCTACATAAGTCATTTTAAATAATTTAAAAATCGAACCATTATATCACACAAAAAGTTAAAATACAATAAAAAACAGCTTAACCTGTTTAGTCCTAAAAATTTCATGAACCAAATGGCAATCTTTTGAGAATGTTATTATAGACTTGATAATACAGGATTATCGTTTTCACTTTTTAAGTGCAAAAACTTTTATGGTTTTATCAGTCATAGTCTCGAAAACTAATTCTGCATGAAATTTTTAGGTTAGTTTTTCTTAGATATTTCTTCAAAAAACTTAAACAGAAAGCCGTAAATCAGACTTGCCTGCCCAATACAAAGAGGAACAAATTCTTTCATTTTTAGCTGTAACTTCTTACCAACAAAGGTTTTAAAGCTGACACACATGTTTGCAAAAATAATCGCAAAAAATATTAATCCGCCTCCCTGAAAAATGCTAAATATTTTGGCTAACCGAATAATTCTATTTTATTTCCCAATACTCCTGAATTTTTTTCTCTGAAATATCCGCTGTCTTCATCAACTTTTTCGCAATTTTTCTAATGGTTTTCGGGTTGGCAGAAAAATTTATGGCTACAAACCCCCTTGCTTCCTCTAATATTTCCACACAAACAAGGGGATTATGAGGCGTTTCTATATTGGCAGAAGTTCCCATAATTAAGCCTCCCCCCTCGAATTCACCTATTTTGACGTAGGTGTCATTTTGATTCCGGTGCGTTTTAGGACGTTTTTTCATTTTACAAAGAAAGAGCAACTAGGAGGTTGCAACCTACCAGAAACGTTCCTTGCGGAATGTCTGCTGATAGAACCAAGAACTAGTTGCTCTATCACTACAGACATGGACATAAAAATACGTCCGCAAATACAAAAGCCGTTTCCAGTAGGTTGCTACCAAAAGTTACTTATCCTCACTTAAAACGGATCTTCCAAATTTATTGAGGCACACCAAGACTTGTCACCTTGCTCACAG
>CAZQFO010000154.1:0-4519 GCA_964592695.1 uncultured Candidatus Peribacteria bacterium | reverse complement strand
CTGTGAGCAAGGTGACAAGTCTTGGTGTGCCTCAATAAATTTGGAAGATCCGTTAAAAAACGACCAGCTTTTTTTTCAATTTCAATAATCCGATCCTCCATATCGTCATAGCTTTTGTACTCTGATATAGCGATCTCCTCCTCATGGGTCACCTCCTTACCATCTTCATCCAAGAGCGTGATTTTTATGCGAGAGTGTTTTGTTTTTGTTTTCATCACTTGTCATTATTGCGCAACTATTTTATTCTTCAAGTTTTTATCCCCCTAACTTCAGACAGATTGTTTTTAAATTAATTCAATTTATCGAACTAGCTCCATGTCCCACTTGGAAGTTCTCCATACTTGTTTGGTTTGTCTTCTCCAGTGAAAAAACCTAAGTAAAAAATAAAGAAGATATGCAAAGTAGGAACAAAAGGAACAAAAAACAATAAAGCTAGCCAACCACTTTGTCCAAGGTCATGGAGACGTTTTATGCTTACAGCAAACTGTATGATAACCAGCGTTATAATCATAATAATCATTACAATAAAGCCATACCAAAACCACTGTCTTCCAAATGTCTCCATAATAGTATCAAAAGACGCATACCCAATTAATGGTAAATACATCAAAGGTAAAGGAATGAAAAGTAATGAATGCAAAAATTCAGTGGACTCATATACAGAAAACAAAGCAAAAACTCCCATTAAAAAAAATACTGTAGCCAACCAAAATTGTTTCCGGTTAATTCTCCCAGGAAACGAGAAGAGAAGAGATAAAAAGTTTTTCATTTTTTTTGTTTTTTAAGAAGTAATAAATGAGAAATACTTTCCTTGAATTATATCATACAAAAAGACCTGAGTCAATAAAAAATTTGACAAAACGCACTCAATAAACTAGATACTATTTGACGTTAGATTGCTCCTGAGTTCGATGATTAGGATTTTTCAAAAATACCAAAAAAATCGAGCTTGGGAACGATCTCACAACAGTTTTACAAAATGGAGGATATCATGAGACGGAGAATTGTGATTGGCATATTGCTTTTAGTGCTCAGTGTTAGCATAGGTTGTTCAGCCGCCGACATGAAAGTGCTCCACAGCATCATCTACTCTTCCCAAGAAAAACCTTCTCAAGGGGAATAAGCATTCATTCAAAGATCGTTTTCTTGTAGGAGTGACAATTCACTCCTGCAATCTTATTTTATTCTTAAATAAATTATGAATAACATTGTTAAATCGGCTGTCGTAATCATGCTTAGCATCTCTTTTGTCGGATGTGCAGATAAAACTGAACTAGACACTGTACTTCTCAACTCTACGAAAAACAATGTTCATGCATCCAAACATTGTGATGAAAAACATGATGTTTACGTTTGTGGAAAAAATTTCAAAGTAGTGAGTGCTATTCCAGAGAGGGGAAACAAGTTTTATAGTTTAAAAGATGGTTCAGAGTTTCAATGTGGGCTTGTCACTCCAAGCAAGATGAGTCCTCGATGTCGACAGTTGGTCTTTGAAAGAGAATGCAAGGAAGTGTGCGGAGTTGAAGAAACAGATAATGAAGGGTGATGATAACATTATTCATTTGATTCCTCGTTGTCTTCACACCATCCTTCTTTTATATCAGTAGCCTTATTTCGTTTTGCATAACATTTGTTGATATAACTCACTCTTTCGCCATTGATCATTCCACAGACAGCATCTACATTGGCAGAGCAGGATTCTAATACGGATTTGTAGGAGTTCAAAAGATCTGCCTTTGATGTATTTCCTTCTGATGCTGATTCGTCATCTGTTTTTGCATTACAGGCAATTAGGAGTATTGAGCAGGTAACTGCGATTAATGTTTTTTTCATAGAAAAATGTTAAGAATTATGTGCTCAAACAAATGAGGTGTATTGATTATAGTCGGTTTTTTATATTTTAGGCAAGTTATATTTTGAGTAAATTTGATATTAATAAATAGTATATAAAATATGTCATCTGTTTCTTTTTTATTTTTTTTCATTACACTGAGTTTGTTCGTTTATAAAAAATATTTAAAAATAAAACTAAAAAAATGTCTCACATCATCTCTCCTATCGAAGTCGATGCTCTTAAAAAGTATGTCCGTGCTACGGACTATCTAGCTGCCACGCAAATTTATCTGAGAGACAATGTTCTGCTTCAACGTCCTCTAAGGCATGAAGATATTAAGCCTCGGCTTCTCGGCCACTGGGGAACATGTCCGGGGATAAATTTTGTATATGCGAATGTAAATAGATTAATCTGCAAAAATAATGCTGATATTCTTATCGTTATTGGACCAGGACATGGTTTTCCAGCAATGCAGGCGAATCTTTTTGTTGAGGGATCGCTTTCGAAATTTTATCCAAAACAAATTCCGTATAATTCTAAAGGACTTAAAGAAATCTGTGAAAGATTTTCAGCTCCGTATGGTTATCCAAGTCATTCAAATCCTGAAGCTCCGGGGGCGATCCTCGAAGGAGGAGAACTAGGGTATAGTTTATCTGTGGCGTATGGATCGGTTCTTGATAATCCTGATCTCATCACTTGTTGTTTGGTGGGAGATGGTGAAGCAGAGACAGGTCCGATAGCCGCTGCATGGCATGCGAATAAATTATTAAGTCCAAAATCAGATGGTGCGGTTCTTCCTATTCTGGATGTGAATGGATACAAAATTTCTGGTCCGACTTTTTTTGGGCGTATGAGTGACGTAGAATTGGCGAAGCTTTTTGAAGGTTATGGATATGAACCTTTTTTTGTTGAGGAAGGACGAGATTATGATGTCTATGAAAAGATGGCAGAAACTATGGACAATTGCTACTCACGGATTAGATATCTGCAACTTCGAGCACGTGAAATGGGTGAGGATATTGAAAAACCTAGGTGGCCAATGATTGTCTTGCGTACTCCCAAAGGTTGGAATAGTGTGGGATATGATGAAGATGTAAAACTAGAAGGTAACTGTAAGTCTCATCAGGTTATTCTCAAACATGCGAAATCAGAAAAAAAACACCTCAAGGGGCTTGAAAAATGGTTTAAGTCGTACAGATTTGGAGAACTGTTTCAGAAGAAACTACTGGGAAAATTTGAGTTTTGTCCGGAAATCAAATCTTTCATTCCAAAAAAAGGGCGTGCTAGTGGATCACAAAAACATGCTTTTGGGGGAGACATCGTTCAGGATTTGAAATATCCAGCTATTAGCCGATTGGCAATGAAAGGATTTTATCCAGGCATGGTAAAAACCAGTTCAATGAAAAAGTGTGGAGCTTTTCTCGAGCAACTTATTCGACTAAATAAAAAGCAGGATAATATTAGGATTTTTAGTCCAGATGAAACTTATTCAAATAAAATTAATGCTGTTTTCAACGAAACTAAAAGAGCTTGGCAATGGCCAAATAATGAATGGGACGACGACATGGCTCGAGAGGGAAAGGTCATGGAAATGCTTTCAGAACATACGCTTTTTGGAATGATGCATGGGTATAATGTAACAGGAAGGCATGGTGTTTTTGTTTCGTATGAGGCTTTTGTACAGGTAATCGCCTCCATGGCTGATCAGTATGCGAAGTTTGTAAAAGCTTCACAAAATGTAAAATTTAGAAAGCCGCTTCCAGCAATGAATGTCATCTTGACCTCATTATTGGAGCGACAGGATCACAATGGATTTTCTCACCAAAACCCATCTTTCATTTCTTCTATGATGGAAAAAGATGGAAATATTATTCACACTTATTTGCCACCAGATTCAAACTCGATGTTGGTGGCTATGAAAGAATGTTTTCAATCCAGAGATCGACTAAATATAATAGTAGCCGGAAAAAAACCACAATTTAACTGGCTCACACTTAGCCAAGCAGAGAAACAAATGGAATGCGGTATCATGACCTGGGAATTTGTAAGTGATAAAAATCCACAAGTAGTTTTAGCTGCTAGTGGTGATTATGTAACAAATGAATGTTTAGCGTCGATTCAGATAATGAGAAAACTCCTGCCAGGGGTAAGAATTAGATTTGTAAATGTATCAGAACTTACCGCTCTAGGAGTGGGAGATGAGACTGTGAGTTCTGATTCGAAGTTTTTGGATAAGTTTTTTACTCAGGATAAGGGGGTGGTATTTAACTTTCATGGATATCCTCAAACCATCAAAAAACTACTTTTTGATTATGATGGGTGTCGGAGAGTGAAAGTAAATGGATATTTGGAGGAAGGGTCTACTACGACTCCTTTTGATATGGAGACGAGAAATAGGACTTCTAGGTATCACTTGGTGATGGATATGGTGGAGAAGCTCTATAAACAGGAAGATATCAGCAAATCTGAGTATAATGTTATAATTAAAGATATAGAGAAGCGTCTAAAGGATCATCGAGCTTATATCATTAAGTATGGAGTGGATCCGGAGGAGGTGGAGGATTGGAGTTGGGAATAAAAACACGTTTTAGTAATCTCTGATAACACCTCAAATTTGAAACAGTCTTTATTGTAATTACTCCAATCCCGTACCATGAAAACAACAAGTAAATGCTGTAAATTGGC